>NZ_JBICCO010000003.1:0-150193 GCF_043119405.1 Achromobacter sp. 413638 | reverse complement strand
GGGGGGGGGCGGGGGGCCCCCACCCCCCCCCCCTGCGCGGGCCCGGGCCGCGCGCTATGCAGCCTTGCCCGCGTGCTGGGCCTGGATCAGTTCCATGACATTCAAGGTCAGGCGGGTCGTATGGCTGCGCATGGCCAGGTAGGCCTGCTCCGGCTGACCCGCGAGCACGGCTTCGACGATTTTCTGGTGCTCGCGATGCGACACCTCGAAACGGCGCTCGACCCCCGATTGCGCCGCCCGGAACGGCGCAAGCCGCTCGCGCAGGCTTTCCACGGCGGCCACCAGGGTGGCGTTCTGGGTGCCCTGGCAGATCAGCTGGTGAAAGCGGGAGTTCAGCGCCAGGTAGGCATCGGCATCGCGCTTGTCCGCCGCCGCCTCGGCTTCTTCATGCAGCAGCTCGAGCTGGCGGCGCTGCATCGCGCTCATGCGCTGCGTCGCGATGCGGCAACACAGGGATTCCAGCTCGCACAGGGCTTCCAGCATGTCGGCCAGTTGCTCGGGGCTGGTATTGACGACGACTCCCCCGCGCCGAGGCGCAAGTTCGATCAGGCCGCGCGCGTCCAGCAGGCGCAGCGCCTCGCGCACGGGCGTGCGTGACACCTGGAACCGTTGCGCCAGGGCGGGCTCTTCGAGCTTCTCGCCCGGAGACAGAACACCGGAGATGATGTCTTCGGCGAGCTGTTGGCTAATTTGAGCGGCGATAGTGGGCACCACGGTCCTTTGCAGTCAGTGTCGGGTGGAAAAAAAATTATACACATGACAAGCTCTTGATCGCATTACAGAACATAAGAAGCCCGTTTTGCCTGAGAAAAGTACAGGATTTTCTATCTGTACACAGAACATTTCCCCGACCAGCACCCAGCCCTGGTCCGCCTTTTTCTCCCATCGCGGTCATTTCCTCCAGGAAATATCCGAGCCCCTTGCCACTTTCATTGCCGCGTAACTCCCCAATGAAGAATTCTTAAAGCTTGTGGTGTATACATTTATGAATTAATGTACATCCATAGAGCTTCAGATCCTGTATAGGCAAGCGGAGACCAGCGCCATGACACCGATTTCAGTCTTTTCCGTGGTCGGAGAACGACTCCGCCAGGGCATCGCGCGGCGACGCGGCCGAGGACGAATGGCTGCCGCGGCGGCGCTCGCGGCCAGCACCGCCGGGCCAGCGCTGGCCCAATCTGGCGACAGCGTGCAGATCTATGGATTCATCAAGGAAGACGTGGAAACGATCAGGCTATCGGGCAATGGCCGAACCGAATCGCTGACCCGACTGGCGAACGACCTGTCGGTGCTGGGCTTGCGCGGCCAGGAACGCATCAGCGCCGATCTGGAGGCGTTCTTCCAGATCGAGACCAATCTGCGCATGACCGGCGCCGGCCCGGCGGAGATTTCCGACCGTAATTCCGGCTTGGGGCTGCGCGGCCCCTACGGCGAGTTCCTGATGGGGCAATGGGAAACGCCGCTGCGGTACGCCTCGGTCTATACGGTGGACCCGTTCACGGCGGGCGTGTTCGCGTCGAACTCCATCATGGGCAATGGCTTCACAACGGCCGACGATGGCGTGGCGCCGCACTCGTTCGATCGGCGCCAGAAGAACCTTTTTCAATACACCACCCCAAACTGGCGCGGCTTCAGTCTGAAGGCGGGGGTAACGCTGCCCAGCCGCATGCCCACCGGCAATCCCATGATGGCGTCCGGACTGGCCAGCTACGCCAGCGGCGACTGGTTCGTCGCCTGGGGGCACGAGTACCACCGCGACTACTTCTACGACGGCTCCGCGGACCACGCCGACCGCCTGGCGGCGACCTACACCTTTGGCGGCACCAAACTACGCGGCGCCTACGAGCGCTTGCGCTATCAGCCCGCGCCGGGACGGTCGGTGTATCGCGACGCCTGGCAGGTGGCCGTCACCCATGGCTTTGGTCCGCATCAACTGCGCGCGTCGTATACCCGCGGCGGCGATGCGCGCGGGAACGCGATCAAGCCAGTGGGCGGCATCGGCCTGCCCGGCCCCGGCTCCAGCGCCTGGCAACTCTCGCTGGGCTACGGCTACACGCTGTCCAAGCGCACCGAGCTCTGGACCTCGTTCACGCGACTCGCGAATGGCGCGGCCGCCCGCTACAACCTGGCCGGCAACCCCCTGCCGCAGCTCAGGGCGGGCGACACCGCGACCGCTTTCGGGGCGGGCATCACGCATAGGTTCTGATGCCGCCCAACGCCTGTTTCACCCAACTGGATCCAACAAGGAGCCTCTTCATGAGCAACAAACTGCGTCACATCGCCCTGTCCGTGCCCGACCCGTGGGCCGCCGCCCAGTTCTACCAGGACGCATTCGGCTTCCGCAAGGTCGGCGAAACGGATTCGTCACTCGCGCGCGGCGTCTACCTGACGGACGGCACCATCAGCATCGCGCTGCTCAATTACAAGAGCGATCACGCGGCGGGCGAAGACCGCGGCAAGGACTTCGTGGGCCTGCATCACATCGGCGTCTGGGTCGAGGACATCGTCGAGGCCCGCAAAACGGTCGAGGCCGCGGGCGGCAACTATTACATGGGAGAGGTGCCTGTGAAAGGCAACATCTTCTATGAAGTGAAATACCGCGATCCAAACGGGATCATCATCGACCTGACCGATCATGGCTGGGGCGGCGCGTCCCGCGCCGGTGGCGACGGCGAGGCGGGCCCTGCCCTGCGCAACCCCGATCTGAAGGCCGATCGCGGCGGCCTTTGAAGTTCGCAACGCGCGGCGATGCCCCGGTCGGGGCATTGCCTGGCGCGCACTACCCGGTTTCAAGCGGGCGGACGGACACGATGCGCCGGCTCGCCCCGCTCGAACCATCCATTCAGGTTGTTGGCCAGCGCCTCGTGCTGCGCGATACGCGTCTGGGGCGAGCGTCCGGCCAGATGTGGCGTCAGGATGACCTGCTCCATCGCGCGCAACCGGTCTGGCACGACGGGCTCCGTTTCCAGCACATCCAAGGCGGCGCCGGCGATGACGCCCCGCGCCAAGGCGTCGATCAGCGCGTCGGTATCCACGACCGTGCCGCGCGACACATTGACAAGAAAGCCCGCCGGGCCCAGCGCCCGCAGCACGGGCGCATTCACCAAATGATGCGTCTGCGGTCCGCCCGGGCATGTCAAGGCGAGCACGTCGGATGCCGCCGCCAGCGACACCGCGTCGTCGTGCGGCGCGTAACCGTCACCCCGCGTGCCCTCGTGCCACAGATAGGCCACCTCCATGCCCACCGCCTCGCCCAACTTGGCGAGCCGGTGGCCAATGTTGCCCAGCCCGATGATGCCCAGCGTCTTGCCGCGCAGGCTCGGCCGCGCTGCGCGCAGGGCTTCCCATCCGCCCGCTTTCACGCCGCGATCCAACGCCGGGATGCCGCGCGCCAACGCAAGCATGAGCGCCAGCGCATGGTCGGCCACCACCTGGCTGCTGGCGTCGGGCGCATGGCAGACACGCACCTGGCGCGCATGCGCGGCGCTCAGGTCGATTTTTTCAAAACCCACGCCAAAGCTCGCGATCAATTCCAGGGCGGGCAACGTCGCCAATTCATCAACGCTCAAGCCCGTCGAGCCGTTCGTCACCACGGCGCGCGCGCGAACACGGGCGGCGGCGTCTGCCTGCGCCCAAGGGATCACGTGATAGTGCGCGGCCATGGCGGCCAACCAGTCCGCGTCCAGCGGCACCCTGGTCAACACCCATGGCGGACTCGCCTGGCCGGCCTTGTCTTCTGTGGTTGCGTTCATGACGGCGCTCTGCCTTCTCAAGAGTTGTGACGATGGGCACAAAAATTATCACAAACCATTTGACTTGTATACATTGGCGGTTCAAAGTATCCATATTGGAATTATCAAACACACTTGATCTCATCCATTCCATCATCCTCACGACACAAGGAGTCCCCGTGATCTGGCACGGCCTAGCAACCTATGACCTCAACGGCGTCGAGCGACCCGGCCTGGTGGTCGACAACAAGCTCTATGACCTGGCGCAGCTCGCCCTTGCCGGCCAGCCGGAACAGACGATCGGGATGCCCGACGTGGACAGACTGCTGGACGCCTGGGATGCCTGGGTTCCCCGTTTGTCCTCCCTGGCCGAGCAGGCGCCGGGCCTGGCCGCGCAAGGCCGCCTGACCGCCATCGAGGGCGCCGCCTACGCGCTGCCCTATCGGCCACGGCGCATCTTCGGCGTGGCATCGAACTTCTACGAGCACGCCGACGAGATGGGCACGCAACTCGCGCCACGCGCCGAGAGCCAGCCCTACGTGTTCATGAAGGCGCAGAGCAGCGTCATTGCCACCAAGGCAACGGTGCTCATGCCCGCGGAAACCGAGAAACTGGACTGGGAAGTGGAATTGGGCGTGGTCATCGGTCAGACCTGCCGCCACGTGTCGGTCGAAGACGCGCTTTCCGTCATCGCCGGCTACACCGTCTTCAACGACATCAGCGCCCGCGATCTCAACCGCCGCACCGACTATCCCTTCAAGCACGACTGGTTCCGAGGCAAGAGCTTCGACACATTCGGGCCGCTGGGGCCATGGCTGGTGCCGGCGGGCTGCATCGCCGATCCGCAGAATCTGCGCATGACGCTGAGCGTCAACGGCGAACCGATGCAGGATGGCAACACCTCGCAAATGATTTTCTCGATCGCGGAACAAATCGCCTACCTGTCCCGCATCCTGACGCTGCAACCCGGTGATCTGATCGCCACGGGCACGCCCGATGGCGTGGGCATGGGCCGTGGCGTGTATCTCAAGCCTGGCGATACGATGACGGCGTGGGTGGAAGGCATCGGCGTCATCGAGAACCCGGTCGCCTTGGAAAGCCCATAGCCGCTACCGCCTCGCAACCCTGACAACGACGGGGCCGGCAGCCGGCCCGCGAGGAGACAATATGAATACCTCAGCAGACGAGAACCGCGCCCCCATCCGGACCCGCAAGCTCGGGCACTTGGTCCTGATGGTCCGCGACCTGGAAATCTCGACGCGCTTCTATACCGAGGTCATGGGCCTGAAAGTGTCGGACCGCATCGCCGACCAGATGGTCTTCCTGCGCGCGGGCGAAGACCATCACGATCTCGCCCTGTCGCGCCTGCCAGCCGACGCGCCCGACCGCGACGACCTGCCCCGCCATACCCGGCCCGGGCTGGAGCACTTCTCGTACTACGTGGAGTCGCTGGACGAGATGAAGCGCGCGGTGAACGTAGCGCGCGCGCAGGGCGTGGAGATCGAACGCGGTATCGGCCAGCATGGCCCGGGCGGCAACTGGTTCCTGGTATTCAAGGATCCGGACGGCAACAACGTCGAGATCTACACCCACATGGAACAGATCCCCGCCGACGCCGACCACCAGCCGCAGACCTGGCCGCGCGAACTCGAATCGTTCGACCGGCACCGCCTGGCGCATTTCGTGGTGCAGCCGTCCGCCGCGATACTGGCGGCCAAGGAAGGCAGGCCCGCGCCCGGCAAGAAGAACACGCCCGAATAGACGGGAGCGCGCGATGACATTCCCCTTCCCGCCAGCGCCGTTTCCCGGACTGGACGACGCGCAACGCGCCGCCATGCTGGCCCTGGGCCCGACCTGGGCCCAGGATATCCAGGAAAACCGGCGCCGGGTCTGCGACATCTACGACGCCATCCACGGCGCCCTTCCCGCCGACGATCTGCGCGTCGCGCCCGCGCAGGCATACGGCGACGATCCGCGCCAACAGCTCGACCTTTACCTGCCCATCGCGCACGACCAGACAGCGCGGCCCATCGTGGCCTTCGTCCACGGCGGCGCCTTCCTGCGCGGAAACAAGGACGCCACGCCACACATCTACGCCAACGTGCCCAGGCTGTTCGCGCGCGCCGGCTGCATCGGCGTAAACATCGAATACCGGCTGGCGCCACGGGCGCCGTATCCCGCCGGAGCCGACGACGTGGCGGCGGCGGTGGGCTGGCTACGCGAGCACGCGGCCGCCTGGGGCGGGGACCCGGAACGCATCGTGCTGCTCGGCCATTCGGCCGGTGGCAGCCATGTCGCCACCTTCCTGACGGATCCCCGCTACAAGGGCCAGGCGCAAGGCGTGACGGCCGCTGCCCTGATCAGTGCCCGCCTGGATGCCGATACCCTGCCCGGCAACCCGAACGCTGCCGGCGTGGTGGCCTACTACGGCGCGGACCCGGCGCAGCAACGACGCCACGCGCCCATGGCGCACGCCGAGGCCATGACCGTGCCCCTCATGGTCGCCGTGGCGGAATACGAAAATCCCTACCTGGATCTCTACGCGCTGCAATACGCGGCGCGCGTGGCCGCCGCCGGGCGGATGCCGCGCATCGTCCAGGTGGCGCGACACAATCACACCTCCATCGTGGCGCACCTGGGCAGCGCCGATCGCGAATTCGCCACGGCCTTGCTGGATTTCGTCCAGGCCCACGCCGCCCCCCTGCCCGTCCTTCCGTCCGGCGCAGCCGCGCCCGGCCGATCATCCTAAGGAACCCTACATGTCACATCCTGCCTTGCACGGCGTGTTCGCCCCCGTGGTCAGTCCCTTCCGCGCGGACGCCTCCCTCAACGTGCCCGCCTTTGTCGCTCACTGCAAACAGCTCGTCGCGGACGGCGCCGGCCTGGCGATCTCCGGCACAAATAGCGAGGCCTGCTCGGAAACCTTGAGCGAACGCATGGCGTTGGTCGACGCCGTGATCGACGCGGGGATCGCGCCCGAACGCATCCTGGTGGGTACGGGATGCTGCGCCATCGACGACGCAGTCACGCTGACCCGCCACGCGCTGGAGCTGGGTTGCGCCGGCGCGCTGGTGCTGCCGCCCTTCTTCTTCAAGAACGTTCCCGAAGCCGGGGTATTCGCCTACTACCGCCAACTGATCGAGCGGGTGAACAACCCCGCCTTGCGCATCGTGCTGTATCACATCCCAGCGGTGTCCGGCGTACCCCTCACCCTGTCACTGATCGAACGGCTGGTCACCGCGTTTCCCCAGCACATCGTCGGCGTCAAGGACAGCTCGGGGGATTGGGACAACCTGACCGCAATGCTGACGCGGTTCCCGCAGTTGTCGATTTTTCCGGCGTCCGAAGTGCTGATGCTGCGCAGTCTGGAGCTTGGGGCGGCGGGCTGCATTTCAGCCACGAACAATATCAATGCGCGCGACATCGCGCTGGCGCACGCCTCGCCGGCCCACGCGGCGCGCCTGAGCAGCGGCATCGAAGCGGTGCGCAAGACCGCCGAACAGTTCCCGATGGTGGCCGCCGTCAAGCACACCCTGTCCCTGTTGACGGGCGACGACGATTGGCGCCACCTGCGTCCGCCGCTGGTGCCCCTGGATGCCGACACGGCGGCGAAGGTCGAGGCCCGCATGCGCGCCGCGCTGCCGGCGCTGTCGGCGGCGCGCGCATGACGGCCCGCCTGGGAGACGATGAATGAACCAATCGTGCACACTGGATCAATTGTTCCTGCAGGCCCGCAGTCACAATGGCTGGCTGCCTGGCGATATCGCCGACGCCAAGCTGAGGACGCTCTACGAGCTGACCTGCCACGGGCCCACCAGCGCCAATACCAGCCCCATGCGACTGGTGTTCGTCAAGACCGCGCAGGCCAAGGCCAGGCTCGTGCCCGCGCTGGCGCCCGCCAACGTGGCCAAGGTGCTGGGCGCGCCGGTGACGGCGATCGTCGCCTACGACAGCGCCTTTCACCGCCTGGGCGAAACGCTGTTCCCGCATCGGCCGGCCCAATATGACGCCTACGCGGCCGACGCCGCGCTGGCGCAGGAAACCGCGATGCGCAACAGTTCGCTGCAGGGTGGCTACCTGATCCTGGCCGCGCGCGCCTTGGGCCTGGACTGCGGCCCGCTATCCGGCTTCGACGCCGACGCGGTGAACCGGGAATTTTTCGCCGACAGCACGTGGCGCGTGAATTTCCTGTGCAACCTGGGCAAGGGCGATCCCGACAAACTCTACGCGCGCCTGCCGCGCCTGGACTTCGCGCAAGCCTGCCGGATCGCATGACCCGACCCGGCGGTCATGCCGGGCGGACAACCAAAACAATCAGAGAGGCGACAACATGACTCCCCCCTTCAATCCTGTCAGGCGGCGCTTGGGACTGGGCGCGATCGGCTTGCTCGCCAGCGCCCCGTTCGCCGCGCGGGCCGAGGGAAATTGGCCGAACCGACCTGTCACGATCGTCGTGCCGTTCTCGCCTGGCGGCAACACCGACCTGATCGCGCGCCTCATGGCCGAAAAGCTGAGCCAACGCATCGGCAAGCCGTTCATCGTGGAAAACCGCAGCGGCGCCGGCGGCCTGATCGCGGCGGAATACGTCGCGCGCGCCAAACCGGACGGGCAGACCCTGTTCATGTCGACCATGACGCAGATCGTGACGGCGCCCATGACCAATAGAATCCGCTACGACCCGATCCGCGATTTCGCGCCCATCATCAATGTGGGCGGCAATCCCTTCATCCTGGCGGCGAGCGCCCGCCATGGCTTCAAGACGCTGGCCGACCTGGTGGACTACGGCCGGGCCAATCCCGGCGCGCTGAACGTGGGCCACGCCGGCACGGGCGGACTGACCCACCTGTCGGCGCTGCTGTTCCTGACCCGCGCCAACGTGCAGGCGACGATGGTGCCGTACCGCGGCGGCGCGCAAGCGCTGTCGGACGTGCTGGCCGGGCAGATCGACCTGTACAGCGCCAGCGTCTCCGAGGTGATCCCCTACACGACCACCGGCAAGTTATCGCTGCTGGCGGTGTCCAACGCCACACGGCTGGCCCAGCTGCCGGCCCTGCCGACCATCGCCGAAACCTATCCGGGGTATGCCGTAGAAACCTGGAATGGCCTGGTCGGCCCCGCCGGCATGCCCGAGGCTGTCCTGGCCCGACTGGCCGACGAAGGCCGCGACATCGTCGCGGATCCGGCGTTCCGGGCGCGGCTGGAAGAACTCGGCATCACGCCCTATGGCGAACCGCCCAGCGCCTTCGGCGCGCGCATCAAGGCTGAGCGGAACCTGTGGCAACCGCTGCTTGCGGCGGCGGGCATAGAGCCTCAATAGCGCGCTCGATCGCCGCGTCGCTCCCATGCGGCGCGGCATCGCGCAGGCAGGCGATGAAAGTCCGGCACGCGGCGCTGGGCTCGCGATGCAGGCGCAGCGTATAGCCAACCGTGCCGAACGCGCCCATTTCGGGCAGGTCCAGGATGCGAAGCAGGCCCGCGTCCGAGAACTGCCGGGCGGCCGTGCGAGGCATCAGCGCCACATACGGGGCGCGCAGCAACAGACCAATGTTGGTCAGGATCGACAGCGATTCGACGATGTCCGTGGGCAACGGCAGGCCGGCCGCGCGAAACAGGTGCTCGGCCGCCAAGCGCGCCGGCGAGTCCGGCGTGGGCAGGATCCACGACGCGCCGGTCAGTTGGGCCAGGTGGGTGACGCGGTCCGCCCCCATTCGGTAGCCCTTGCCGACGACCACGCACAGCGCTTCGTCAAAGAGCGCATGGTGGCTCAGCGCATGCATGTTGGCCAGGGGTAGCTCGGGCTCGGGCAGGCGTCCGACAACGATATCCAGTTCGCCCGCGGCCAGCGCCGCGAACAGATGCGTGGTGGCGCCTTCGCGCACGCTGACCAACACCCCCGGCAGGCGCGCCTTCAGCAGGGTGATCGCATTGGGCAACAGGCGGGTCGAAGCGGAAATCAAGGTGCCGACCGTCACACGGCCTGCTGCCCCCAGGCGGAGCTCATTCAGCTCATCGGTCATGCCGCGTAGTTCCGCCATCAGCAGTTTGACGCGACGGCCCAGCAACACCCCCAATTCGGTCGGCGCCACGCCGCGGTTGGAGCGCTCGAACAGCTTGCCGTCGACACAGGCCTCGAGTTCCTGGATGACCTTGGTCACCGCCGGTTGCGACAAGCGCAACTCATGCGCCGCGCCGATCACGGAACCGGTCTCGAGCACCCGCCCGAAGATCATCAGTTGATTCAGCTTCAGGCGGCGGATCAACGACACACCACTCAAGGGAAGCGCTTGCGCCTTGTTCATGTCTGGCTCCGATTGCGCCGGTTCCCGGGGACGGCGTCCGGGCCGCACGCGGCGGCATCCATACGCTTGTCCATATCCATTTGGCCAAGATTGCGTACACCCGCTACCGCTTTCGCTATAACAAAATCATCTTCAGCTATAAGCAGAGAGAAATATAAACCCGGACGGCCAATACGTATACTTTTAACAAATAAAGTACACAAACAATTGACTTGTACCGAAAACCAGACCCGCCCCGCGGGCGGGAGCGGTCGTCATGGAGGGGAGGCCAAATGGAAAAACTATCGGCGCTGGCGGCCGTCGCTGCCCTATGCGTGTGTTCCCCGGCTCAAGCCCAGACACGCGTCTGGCTGTCCGGTTATGTCGACATGAGCATCAAGCACCTGCGGTCGTCGGGTCCAGGCTCGACCACGCGCATGTCCAGCGGCGGTCTGAACAATTCGCGCTTCAATCTCAGCGGCGTCGAAGAGCTGGGCGACGGCAACAAAGCCATTTTCACGATCGAACCCACGTTCTCGGCCAACAACGGCCAGCAGGCCGCGCAATTCCGTCAATCGTTCGTGGGGCTCAAGGGCGCCTGGGGCGAGTTGACGCTGGGCCGGCAGTTCACGCCCTCATACTGGATCGCCGGCTATGCCGACCCGACCTGGGCCGCCGAATTCAGCATGGTCAACAACATGCAATTCTTCTATGCGCCCTATCGGACGGACGGCGCGGTGCAATATAAGACGCCCGCGTTCCACGGCCTCTCGGGCCGCTTCATGATGAGCAACGGCGAAGGCGACAGCTCGAAGGCGGGACGTTTCATCAGCACCGCGCTGGAGTACCGCGAAGGCCCGTTGTTCCTGGGCCTGGCCAGCGAGCAACAACACACGAAGGACATTTTCGGCCCAACCCGGGTGCACTCCTCCCGAGACAATTACCTGTCCGCGGTCTATCGCATCGGCGCCGTGGAACCCACGTTCATCTTCCATTCCTATAACGGTTACTACGCATATCCGCCCTATATCGCGTTCAACGCCCGGGGTTGGGACGTACAGCTCGGCGCGCGTTGGAAAATCGATGGCCGCAACCGCCTCTACGCCAGCGTGGTCCGCCGTCACGACGACGAAAACAAGCGCCTGTCCAGCGCCACCGGCTTCGTCGTGGGCTTCATCCACGGCTTGTCCAAGCGTACCGACCTGTACGCCAGCGTCGCCCGTGTACAGCACGACCGCGCCGCGCCCGTGCCGTATCCCGTGACATTCCAGAACTATCCGAACGCTGGCCAGAACCCGACCGGCTACCAGATCGGCATCCGCCACGCCTTCTGAATAGCCGCCATTGGCGAATCCGGCACACGCCCCCACTGCCCCCACAAGGAGACGACATGTCCACCCATCGATCCCTCGGGTCCGCGAGTCTCGCGGGTCCGGCCCTCGCTTGCCTGCTGCTCGCCAACGCCACGCCGCCGGCATCCGCGCAGCCCGCGCCCCAAAAGCAGGTCGCGCCCGCCGCCAGCTCCAGCGCCACCCCGGGCACCCCCAACGTGCAGGATCCCTACCTGGCGCAGTGGCTACGCTTGACGCCTGACCGCCGGCCCGCGCCGCTCCAGCCCGGCGTGGATTACGGCATGGACCCGGCGACCGGCCAGTTCATCTGGCCCAAGGCCACGCCAGAAGTCCATAAGGGCCAGAAATTCCCCGGTGAAATGACGACCTGGGACAAGCAGAGCTACGCCAAGAACGTCAAGGTGCTGGCCTTCTATCCCGGCGTGGGCTCGCCCTTCCACGCCTGGAACAATATTGCCGACTTCGAGGGCCGCCGCTACCTGTACGTGCATGATCGCGACTATCTGCGCATCCTGGACGTGACCGACCCCGTCAAGGGCAAGATCGTGTATTCGAAGGGCGGCGTCTGGGGGCCGAAGGGTTCGAGCGAAAAGTACGATCCGGCCAACGCGCAGGACTATCTGGGCGGCGCCACCATCGCCTGGAGCAAAAAGCTGGGCAAGCCCGTGCTGGTTGCGTCATTCGAGATCGGCCGCTACGGCTTGCTGAACGAAAAGCTGGAGCAGCCCGACAAGGTCGCCGCGCAACGCAAGTACAACTCGCTCAAGGGATTCAAGGTCTTTGCCATGGACGGCCCCCTGCCCAGCCAATGGCGCCTGCTCGCGACCCGCACGACGGACTACCAACACCCGGACGCCCCCATCGGCCAGCAGCGCGGATCCGGCTCACTGGATTCGCCCGAGTATTACGGCGGCAAATACATGATCCTGTCCGCCGCGCCGGACGACAGCTATGGCCTGACCGAATACCCGAACTACCTGTATTCCCCGGGCTACCAGGTCTGGGACATGACCGACCCCGCGGACCCCAAGTTCGTCTCGCAGATCGCCGTGCCGGGTCAGATCCTGGGCGACAAGGAACACGAAGAGACCTATCTGATGAATCCTCGGGCCGGTAATCGCACGTCCTGGATGGGCGCTCGCAATCCCATCTTCCTGCCGCAATCCCTGGAAAGCGGCGGCAAGCTCGGCTTTGGCGCGATGGGCGGGCTGGGCGTGTACGCATTCGACCTGTCCGACCCGGCCAAGCCAAAGATGCTGAGCGGCGTGAACACGCCACCCAGTTTCGCCGGCACCGAGTTCGACAACGCCGATGTCAGCCAATACGCGCGCACCGGCTATGTGTTCGCCAACGGCTATCCGATGAACCGTGATTGCTATGAACCCTACAAGGACATTTTCGTCATTGATGCCCGCGACCCCTCGCACCTGAAGGTCGCCGCCAAGATGCCGCAACCGGAAGTGCCGCCGGGCGCGCCATTCACCAGCTTCTGCCAGCGAGGCGGCAACTTCGGCCCGAAGCGCGCCAACGCCATCGGCCAGCCGGGCCAATGGCGCCAGGGAATCGTGCCCTATTCGTTCTACAACGCGGGCGTGCAGATATTCAATGTGGCAGATCCCGCCAAGCCCACCATCGCCGGCTACTTCGTGCCCGCGCTGGCCGACGAATCCGAGCTGCCCGTCTATACCCTGGGCAAGGGCGTGTTCTCGATCTACACCGAGTATGACCGCAACATCATCTGGGCCTTCACCGAAAACGGCGCTTACGCCTTGTCCACGCCCCTGCTGGGCGAGCCCAGGCTGGGGATGGCGGAACAGCCCTGGCCGGCGCGCTGAGGGGCGTCATGGCCGGTGGCATCCACGGGCCGTGACGCCTCGCGCGGCATTGCCGGGGTCGCCACTTGCGCTATAGAATGAGGATTATTCTCATTTTCAGCGCAAGGCCCTCGGCGCCGCCGCGCCGGAGGCCTCCCCCATGTCGGTCCAAGAATCCGCCCTGCCGCGCCAGGGCATCGAAGGCCTGTATGCCGAACATCACGGCTGGCTGCGCGGCTGGTTGCGCGGCCGGCTGGGCAATGCCTTCGACGCCGCCGACCTGGCGCACGACACCTACCTTCGCATCCTGAGCAGCGGCCGCATGCCCGAGCCGCAGCAATCGCGCCAGCACCTGGCGCAGATCGCCAAGGGACTGGTGATCGACCTGTACCGCCGCCGCCAGATCGAGGCCGCCTACCTGGACGCGCTGGCCCGGCTGCCGCAGCCGCTGGCGCCGTCCGCCGAGGACTGCGCGGCGGCGGTGCAGGCCCTGGTCGATATCGACGCAGTGCTGAACGGCCTGCCGCCCAAGGCGCGCGAAGCCCTGTTGCTGCGCAAGCTGGACGGCATGAGCTACCGCGACATCGCCACGCGCCTGCGCGTCTCGGTCTCGTCGGTGGAAAAGTACGTGGCGACCGCCCTGCTGGCCTGCTGCCAGGCCCGGCTGGCGCTGCCCCGCGACTAGCCCGCCATGCCATCCTCCCCCGCCGATCCCGCCATCGCCCGGCGCGCCGCCGAATGGATGGCCCGCCTGTGGTCGGACGACGCCAGCGAGCAGGACCGCGCCGACTGCGCGCGCTGGCGGGCGCAGCATCCCGATCACGAACGGGCCTGGCAGACCCTGTTGGCGTTCGAGGACAAGCTGGCGGGCGTGCAGCCGCAGGCGGGCGGTCATGCCTTGCGCCGCGCCGTATCCGGTACGGGACGGCGCCGCGCCATGCGCCTGCTGGGGCTGGGCGCGCTGCTGGCGGGCTCCGGCTACGCCCTGCGTGGCACCGACGCCTGGCGTGGCGTCACCGCCGACTACCACAGCGGCACCGGGGAAATCCGCGCGCTGACGCTACCCGACGGGACCCGCCTCACGCTGTCCACCGGCACGGCGATCGACCTGCGCTTTGACGCGAACGCGCGTCTGGTGGTGCTGCTGGCCGGTGAAATCCTGGTCGCCACCGCGCCCGATCCCGCCGCCACGCCGAGACCGTTCCGGGTGCGCGGCCGGCACGGCACCGTGCAGGCGCTGGGCACGCGCTTCACGGTCCGCGAAGACGACGAGGATGCGCGCGTGGCGGTGTTCGAGGGCGCGGTTGAAATCCGCCCCGCCGGCGCGCCCGACGCCGCCATCCGCCTGGATGCGGGCCAGGGCTCGCGTTTTTCCCGCTACCGGGCCGACCCGCCCACCCCGGTCAGCGAGGACGCGGCATCCTGGAGCCGAGGCGTGCTGGTGGCCGACGCCTGGCGGCTGGACGACTTCCTGGCCGAGCTGGGCCGCTACCGGCCCGGCCTGCTGCGCTGCGACCCCGCCGTCGCGGACCTGCGCGTGAGCGGCGTGTTTCCGCTGCACGACACCGACCGGGCGCTGCACAACCTGGAACGCGGCCTGCCGGTGGCCGTGGTGTATCGGACGCGCTACTGGGTGACGGTGCGGGCGGCGGACTGAACGCGGCGGTTACAAAATTTCCGGCGACCCGATTGAGGATTCGGACATCTCGTCCGGGATACAGGGACTTCCCTCCACTTCCCGCACGCAAGCAAGGCACGGAACCATGTCCCCGCTATCTCCTCCCGCCCTTTCCCCCCAGGCCGCCCGGATGCGCCGCAAGGCGCCGCTCTCCCAGGAGCTGGCGCGGGCCGCCGCCAGCCTGGCGCTGATCGCCGGCGCCGCGCTCGCCGCCGCGCCCACGGCGGTCCTCGCCCAGGCCACGGAAAGCCGGCGCGGCGTCGTGATCGCCGCCGGCCCGCTGAGCCAGGCGCTGAACGCATACGCCAGCGCGGCCGGCGTCGAGCTGACCATGGACGCCAGCCTGCTGCAGGGCAAGCGCAGCGCCGGGCTATCCGGCAGCTACACCGTGGAGGAAGGCTTCGCCGAACTGCTGCGCGGCCAGGGACTGCGCGCCGCGCGCGAAGCGAACGGCAGCTACACGCTCAAGCCCGCGCCGCCACAGGACGCCGCCTTGCTGGAGCCCGTGACCGTCACCGGCGCCCAGGCGGAAACCGCCGCCGGCCCGTTCCCCGGCTATGCGGCACGCCTTAGCGCCACCGGCACCAAGACCGACACCCCCCTCATCGAAACGCCGCAATCGATCACCGTGATCGGCGCGCAGGAAATCGAAACGCTGAAGTCCCAAAGCATGCAGGACGCGCTGGGCTATGTGGCCGGCGTGAGTCGCGCCGAGGGCATCGACCGGACGACGGACAGCCTGTTCCTGCGGGGGTTTCGCTCGAACCAGGGCAGCTACTACCGCGACGGCTCGCTTTACACCGTGAACATCTATAACGGCAGGCAGGAACCCTACGGCCTGGAACGGATCGAGTTCCTGAAGGGCGCCTCGTCCGTGCTGTATGGCGCGATGCCGCCGGGCGGTGTCATCAACACGGTCAGCAAGCGTCCGACCGTCGAGCCGCTGCGCGAACTCAATGTGGAAGCGGGCAGCTTCCGTCGCCGGCAGGTGTCCGCCGACTTCGGCGGCGCGCTGGACCAGGATGGCACCTGGTCCTATCGCCTGACCGCGCTCAGGCGCGACAGCGATACCTTCGTCGACCATGTGCCCGACGACCGGACCTACGTCGCGCCGGCCATCAAGTGGCAGCCGAACGAGGCGACCTCGCTGACATTGCTGGCCGAATACCAGCAAGACCGGACGGTCTACGTCTATGGCCTGCCGGCGCAGGGCACGGTGCTGCCGAACCCCAACGGCCGCATCCCGCGCAACCGGTTCACCGGCGAACCCGGACTGGACGAGTTCAAGATGAAGCGCTATTCGGTCGGCTACCTGTTCGAACATGCGTTCACCAGCCAGTTGAAGCTGCGGCACAACCTGCGCTACATCAACGCGAAGAGCGACTATGGATCCACCGATCTCTGGCAACTGATGCCGGACGGGCGGCGCACCGCGGACCGCGGTTTCTCCCCGCGCGTGGATCGCTCATCGGCCGTGTCCACCGACACGTCGCTGCAATACCAGACACGCACCGGCATCGTCGAACACACGCTGCTGGCCGGGCTGGACTATTCGACGCCCAAGCACGAAACCCGGCGCTATTTCCAGACGCTGGACAACCTGGATCTCTATGACCCGGTCTATGGCAGCCCGCTGGGACCGGTCACGCCCAACCTCAACTCGTCGACAAAATCCGATACGAAGCGCCTGGGCATCTATCTCCAGGACCAGATGAAGATCGCCGACAAATGGGTCGTGCTGCTGGGCGGCCGCCAGGATTGGGTGCGCGCCGACGAGCACAACCTGTTCACTGGCGAGCAATACGCGCAAGACGAGAAGACCAAGGCCTTCACCGGCCGCGCCGGCCTGGTCTACCTGGCCGACAACGGCCTGGCGCCGTTCCTCAGCTACAGCCAGTCCTTCGAGCCGACCACCGGCCAGGACCGCCAGGGCAGCCGCTTCAAGCCCACCGAAGGCGAGCAATACGAAGCCGGCCTGCGCTACCAGCCGGCGGGCTCCGACACCATGCTGTCGGCCGCCGTGTACCAGCTGACGCGCAAGAACCTCACCGTGCCGGACCCCATGGACACGTCGTACCAGATCCAGGCAGGCAAGGCCCGTTCACGCGGGTTGGAGCTGGAAGCGCGCACCCGCGTCGGCCGCAACGCCAACCTGATCGCCGCCTACGCCTACACCGACGCGCGCACGCTCAAGGCCAGCCCCTTGCAGCCCGACGCCGAAGGCCGGCGCCTGGATTCGGTGCCTTTCAATCAGTTCTCGATCTGGGGGGATTACGGGTTCGGCGATTTCGGCCTGCCGGGCCTGCGCGTCGGCGCCGGCCTGCGCTATGTGGGCAGCACACGCGGCATGGCGCATGGCACGGCGGTCGAGGTGCCGTCCTTCACGCTGCTCGACGCCATGGTCAGCTACACCACGGGACCGTGGCGCTTCGCGCTGAACGCCACCAACCTGGCCGACAAGACCTACATCGGCAGCTGCACCTACGGCTGCTTCTACGGCGAACCCCGCCGCATCATCGGCACCGCCACCTATCGCTGGTAGCGCACACGGCGGCCCCGCAACGCCGGGGCCGCGTCAGGACGCCGGGCCGCGCGATTCCATCGCGGCCCGCCACAAGCCATTGACCAGGCGCGCGCGGTACACATTGCCCTGCGCGCTCAGGTTGCCTTCGTAATAGCTGCCCCGGAAGCGGCAGTCGGATTCCGAGACGCAATCAATCAGGTCCAGGCCGAACAGCAACGCCGGCTTGCCGCTGGCGCGGTCCACCACCCGTTCGCCATTCTTGCCGGCGTCGCAGGCCGAGGCGGGCTTGACCCGCGCGTCATCGCGCAGCGCCTCCAGCACGGACTTGGCCGGATCGCGCAGGTTCCAGCCTGCGCCGATGCCGATGCAGAAGGCGGCGGCTCCGCCCTGGATCGCCGAGCCGTTGTCCGCGAACATGGCCTGATAGACCGCCGCGCGGGCGCCGGCGGGGGCCGGGGCCGTCGGCGGCTTTTTCGCCATGGAGCTGGAGCAGCCGGCGAAGGCCAGCGCGGCCGCCAGGATGGCGCAGCGCCACGGCATGGAACGGTGTTGGAAACGCATAGATCTCTCCTTGTAGGGTCCGGGCCTGGCCATGGACCACGGCCAGGCGGGCTTGCATGGACGCCGCACGCGGCGGCGCGATCCACAGACGGCTGAGCTTACACAGTCGTTCGCCGGGCTCCAAGAATATTGACCCGCTTCGGCGCGGGCCTGCCGGGACGGCGCGCACCGCTCCTGTCCTCCGACAAATCGTCCATGCAATGAACGCTTGAAAAAGCTGATTTGTCCACCTGCCGCCACTTTTAGTACTATCTTCGGCAGAAATTCTATATACGCACAAATGTTCGTATATAGAACAAAAGATTTTTCTGGCCGCGCGCACAGGAAGACGCCACGGAAGAGACAGTCCCAGGTTCCGCGCGCGTCCGCCTCGCCGCCGGTCGCCAGCAAGGCAGCGAACCATCATGAATACTCCCCTCAAGCATCTGGCCGTGGTCGGCGCGGGCGGCATGGGCAGCGGCATCGCCGCGCTGTTCGCCGCGCGCGGCGCGCCTGTCGTGCTGATCGACCCGGTGGACGGGGCGCTGGACCGGGCCCGCGCCAGCATCGCGCGCCAGCTCGGCGTGTACGCCGCCGGCGGCGAGGCCGAGGCGATGGCGCGCATCCGCATGTCGCCCGACCTGGAAGCGGCCGCCGATTGCGATCTGGTGATCGAGGCGGTGCCGGAAAACCTGGAACTCAAGCGCGGCATTTTCACGAAACTGGACGCCATCTGCGCGCCCGGCGCGATCTTCGCCACCAATACCTCGGGCCTGTCGATCAACGCCCTGGCCAGCGCCGTGACGCGCCGCGAACGCTTCGTCGGCACGCACTTCTTCACGCCCGCCGACGTGATCCCGCTGGTGGAAGTGGTGCGCAACGACGACACCTCGGAAGCCACCGTCGCCGTCGTGATGGACGCGCTGCGCGCCGTCGGCAAGCGGCCCGTGCTGGTGCGCCGCGACATCCCCGGCTTCATCGCCAACCGCATCCAGCACGCGCTGGCGCGCGAAGCGATCTCGCTGCTGGAAAAGGGCGTGGCCAGCGCCGAGGACATCGACGAGGTGGTCAAGTGGAGCCTGGGCATCCGCCTGGCGCTGTCGGGTCCGCTGGAACAGCGCGATATGAACGGCATCGACGTGCACCACGCGATCGCCAGCTATCTGTACCAGGACCTGGAAAACCGCCAGGAGCCGTCCGAGCTGCTGCGCGGCAAGGTCGAGCGCGGCGAGCTGGGCGCCAAGAGCGGCCAGGGCTTCTATGCCTGGAGCCCCGAACGCCGCGAACGCGTGCTGCGCGAGAAGAGCGAGGCGCTGGCCGAACTGGCCGCCTGGCTGGAGCGCAAGGCTGGCGGCGGCTGACGGCCGCCGCGCGACACCGAATACCCAAACATAAGGCGCAGGGCACCGACCACTGCCGCCACCGGGCCACGAGCCCGACCACACAAAGAAGACCGCTGTTCCGTCGCCAGGCGCGTGCGCCCGGCGATGGCAACGGCACAGAACCACGCCCTACCCGGAGTTTGCTGGAGGCAACATGAATAAATTGGCGTCCTTTTTCACGGAGCTGATGCGCAAGTATCTGCCCGACCCCTTCGTCTTCGCGATCGCGCTGACGCTGCTCACCGTGCTGCTGGCCATCGGCGTCGAAGGCAAGAGCCTGACGGCCATGACCACGGCCTGGGGCAAGGGCTTCTGGAGCCTGCTGGCCTTCACCACGCAGATGGCCGTGATCCTGGCGATGGGCTATGTGCTGGCCACCGCGCCGCTGACCGACCGCCTGCTGGACCGCATCGTCAGCCACGTGCACCAGCCGCGCACCGCCATCATCGTCGCCACGCTGGTCGGCGGCATCGGCAGCTACCTGAACTGGGGCTTCGGCCTGGTGATCGGCGGCGTGGTCGCCAAGAAGCTGGCGCTGAAGGTCAAGGGCGTGCACTACCCGCTGATCATCGCGGCGGCCTATAGCGGCTTCACCATGTACGGCCTGGGCCTGTCGGCCAGCATCCCCGTGCTGGTCGCCACGCCGGGCCATCCGACGGCCGGCCAGATGGGCGTGATCCCGCTGACCGAGACCATCTTCTCGGTGCCCATGCTGATCACCAGCCTGGTCATCATCGTGACGCTGCCGCTGCTGAACGCCTGGCTGCATCCCAAGCTGGGCGACAAGGTCGTGGAAGTGGACCCCGCCATCGACCGCGACGCGACGCAGGCCGGCGGCGCCGACGACATGCTGGAAAAGAACACCATCGCCACTCGCCTGAACAACAGCCGCATCCTGAGCCTGCTGATCGGCCTCATGGGCGTGGGCTACGTGGTGCTGCACTTCACGGGCGGCGGTTCGCTGGACCTGAACCTGATCAACTTCATCATCCTGTTCCTGGGCATCATCCTGCTGGGCACGCCGGCCGCCTACGTGGCCAAGCTGACCGAAGGCATCAAGACCATTTCCGGGATCATCCTGCAGTACCCGTTCTACGCCGGCATCATGGCCATCATGGCGGCCTCGGGCCTGGTGACCACAATTTCGAAGATCTTCGTCGACGTGGCCACGCCCGAGACGCTGCCCTTCTGGGGCCTGATCAGCTCCTTCGTCATCAACTTCTTCGCGCCGTCCGCCGGCGGCCACTGGGTGATCCAGGGTCCGTTCATGATCGACGCCGCCAAGGAAATCGGCAGCGCGCTGAACCAGACCACCATGGCCGTGATGCTGGGCAACGCCTGGAACGACCTGGTGCAGCCCTTCTGGATCCTGCCGGCGCTGGCGCTGTCCAAGCTCAAGCTGCGCGACGTGATGGGCTACACGGTGATCATGATGCTGTGGGTGGGCGTGATTCACATCGCCGCCGTCCTCCTTTGGGGCTACGCCACGCATTAGGCCCCCCCGTACGCGCTACGCGCGCCCCCCAGGGGGCGTCACCTACAGACCGGCGGAGCCGGATCTGGTGGTGACCCCGCTTGGGGAGGGTGGCTCAGATTGGAAGGGCTGGTTCTTGCGAAGTACCAAACGGCCCGAGCGGATTGGCGTGATGCGTTTGCGGGATTTTTGAATTGAAGATATGGGAGCGGATATGAGCAAACCACGGGCTTACCTTGTCACCGGCGGCAGCGCCGGGATCGGGGCGGCGATTGTCCGCATGTTGCTGGATGCGGGCCACGCGGTGGTGAACATCGACTACCGGCTGCCGGACGCGCCGCCGGCGGGGCTGGTGTCTTACCAGGCCGACCTGACCGACGAGGCGCGCACGAAGGAAGTGGCGCGCGAGGTGACGGCGGCGTATGACATCGTGGGGCTGGTGAACAACGCGGGCGCGACGCGGCC
The DNA here is from genome assembly GCF_043119405.1 of Achromobacter sp. 413638. Classification (NCBI taxonomy): domain Bacteria; kingdom Pseudomonadati; phylum Pseudomonadota; class Betaproteobacteria; order Burkholderiales; family Alcaligenaceae; genus Achromobacter; species Achromobacter sp. 413638. The sequence goes on along the minus strand of NZ_JBICCO010000003.1, from coordinate 128,955 downwards.
GGGCACGGCCGACACGGCGACGCTGGAAGACCTGGACTATGTGGTCAACCTGCATCTGCGCACCGCGCTGATCCTGGTGCAGGCGGCGTTGCCGGCCATGCGCGCGGCGGGCTTCGGCCGCATCGTCAACATGTCGTCGCGCGCGGCGCTGGGCAAGCCCGACCGCGTGGTCTATTCGGCCACCAAGGCCGGGCTGGTGGGCCTGACGCGCACGCTGGCCATGGAACTGGGCGGCGACGGCATCACGGTCAACGCCATCGGCCCCGGCCCCATCGCCACGGATCTGTTCACGAAGAGCAATCCGGCGGGCGCGCCGCAGACCGAGCGCATCATCAACAGCATCGTGGTCAAGCGCCTGGGCACGCCCGAGGACGTGGCGCGCGCGGCGATGTTCTTCCTGTCGCCCGACAACGGCTTCGTCACCGGACAGATGCTGTACGTGTGCGGCGGCACCACGCTGGGCATTGCGCCGATCTGAATCCCGTCATGATGCCCGCCGCCTTCCGCTCCCCGTCCCGCCCGCGCCGCCTAGCGGCGCAGCAGCGCGTGGTTGATCTGGTCAGCGGCGCGGCGCAGCGGCGGCAGGAAGGCTTCCAGCATCGCTTCGCGCGTGTAGCGGTTGGCGTGGCCGCTGACGTTCATCGCCGCGATCACGCGGCCGCTGCGGTCGACGATGGGCACGGCCACCGATTGCAGCCCCGGCTCCAGCTCCTGCGCCACGCAGGCGTAGCCGTCGGCGCGCACCCCGTCCAGCAGGCGCCTGAGTTCCGCCACGTCGGTGACGGTGTGCGGCGTGTAGGCCTGGATCTGGCTCATGGCCAGCACGCGGTCGCGCTCGGCCGGGGGCAGGCCGGCCAGCAGCACGCGGCCCATGGACGTGACCCAGGCCGGCAGGCGGCTGCCCACGGCCAGGTTGATGGTCATGACCTTGTGCGTGGACAGGCGCAGGATGTAGACCACGTCGGCGCCTTCCAGCACCGACACGGAACAGGACTCGCGCGTCTGCTCGGCCACTTCCTCCATGTACGGCAGCGCCAGGTTCCACAGCGGCGTGGCGGACAGGTAGGCGTAGCCCAGCTCCAGGATGCGCGGCGTGAGCGCGAACCTGCGGTCCTCGACGGTGACGTAGCCCAGGTGCTCCAGCGTCAGCAGGATGCGGCGCGCGCCGGCGCGCGTCAGGCCGGTCACGGCCGCGACTTCGGACAGCGTCATCTGCGCGCGGTCGGGGCCGAACGCCCGGATCACGGACAGGCCACGCGCGAAGGATTGCACGTAGCTGTCGCTGGGTTGCTGGGCGTCCTGCTCGGCCATCGGTCTGCTGCCACCTATGAAAATCCTGGGGACGACGCCGTGCCGGCTCGCCTTGACGCTCGCGTCGGCCCCATGAAACGATGTTCTTCAGAAGAACGAATGTTCTATAGAAGAACAAATTATGACATGCCACCTATGAGCGAACACCATGATCTCTAAGCTTGTTGCCAACGCGGCGGCCGCCCTGGCGGACGTACCCGACGGCGCGACCGTCATGATCGGCGGCTTCGGCACGGCCGGCCAGCCGATGGAGCTGATCGACGCGCTGCTCGAACAGGGCGCCAAGGACCTCGTCATCATCAACAACAACGCCGGCAACGGCACCGCCGGCCTGGCCGCGCTGCTGGGCGCGAACCGCGTGCGCAAGATCATCTGCTCGTTCCCGAGGCAGGTGGACTCGCAGATCTTCGACGGCCTGTACCGCAGCGGCAAGATCGAGCTGGAGCTGGTGCCGCAGGGCAACCTGGCCGAGCGCATCCGCGCCGCCGGCGCCGGCATCGGCGCCTTCTTCACGCCCACGGGCTACGGCACGCCGCTGGCCGAGGGCAAGGAAACCCGCGAAATCAACGGCCGCCAGTACGTGCTGGAATACCCGCTGCACGCCGACTACGCGCTGATCAAGGCCGAGCGCGGCGACCGCTGGGGCAACCTGGTGTACCGCAAGACCGCGCGCAATTTCGGTCCCATCATGGCCAGCGCGGCGCGCGTCGCCGTGGCGCAGGTGCGCGAGATCGTCGAACTGGGCGAACTCGATCCCGAGAGCGTGGTCACCCCCGGTATCTTCGTGCAACGCGTGGTGCGGATCGACGCCGCCCCGGCCGCCAAGGAACAGCAATGAGCCAGAACAAACTGAGCCGCGACGAGATCGCCGCGCGCGTCGCCCGCGACATTCCCGAAGGCGCCTACGTGAACCTGGGCATCGGCCTGCCGACCCTGGTCGCCAACCACCTGCCGGCCGACCGCGAAGTCATCCTGCACACCGAGAACGGCATGCTGGGCATGGGTCCGGCGCCGGCCAAGGGCGAAGAGGACTACGACCTGATCAACGCCGGCAAGCAGCCCGTGACCGAGCTGCCCGGCTGCGCCTTCTTCCACCATGCCGATTCCTTCGCCATGATGCGCGGCGGCCATCTGGACATCTGCGTGCTGGGCGCCTTCCAGGTGTCGCAGCACGGCGACCTGGCCAATTGGCACACCGGCGCCCCCGACGCGATTCCCGCGGTGGGCGGCGCGATGGACCTGGCCATCGGCGCCAAGGACGTGTTCGTCATGATGGAACTGCAGACCCGCGAAGGCCAGAGCAAGCTGGTGCAGGCCTGCACCTACCCGCTGACCGGCGTGCGCTGCGTGTCGCGCGTGTACACCGACGTGGCGGTGTTCGACATCCGCGCCGACGGCGTCACCGTGACCGACCTGTTCGGCGGCGTCACGCCCGACGAGCTGCTGCGCCTGACCGGCCTGCCGCTGAAGTTCGCGAACTGAACCCGGGCCGGGCCGACGCGCCCGTCCCGCCTCTTATCGACCCCCCGGGCCGCGCCGCGCGGCCCCACCAGGCTCCGCGATGCCGGGGCCGCAACCCGGAGAATCCATCATGTTGTTCATGGTTCAAATGCAAGTCAATCTGCCCGTCGACATGCCGGCCGAGCGCGCCGACAAGCTCAAGGCCGACGAAAAGGCCCTGGCGCAACAGCTGCAGCGCGACGGCAAGTGGAAGAGCCTGTGGCGCGTGGTCGGCCGCTATGCCAACGTCAGCATCTTCGACGTGGAAAGCAACGACGAGCTGCACACCCTGCTGGCCTCGCTGCCGCTGTTCCCGTACATGGACATCCAGGTGACGGCGCTGGCGCGCCATCCCTCGGCCATCTGAGGCGAAGCCGCCATGCCCTACATCATCGAGACCTTCGACAAGCCCGGCCACCAGGCCGTGCGCCAGCAGCAGCGCGCCGCGCACCTGGAATACCTGGACGCCAACAAGGGCCTGCTGCTGGCCTGCGGCGCCAAGCTGCAGGACGACGGCGCCGATGCCGGCGGCGGCCTGTACCTGGTCGACCTGGACACGCGCGAAGCCGCGCAGCAGTTCATCGACGCCGATCCCTTCGCCCAGGCCGGCCTGTTCGAGCGCGTGGCCATCACGCGCTGGCGCAAGGCCTACGTCGACGGCGTCTGCCACCTGTAAGCCCGCCGCCCGCCCGCGCGGCGCGGCCAGCCCATGCGCCGGACGGCATCGCCGCCATCCGGCTTCACCCTCGAGGAACATCCATGTCTTATGCCGATCTCAGCCAGGCCCGGCTGTACTACGTCATCGACGGCCCCGCCGACGCGCCCGTGCTGGTGCTGTCCAATTCGCTGGGCACCTGCGCCGACATGTGGGCGCGCCAGGTGCCTGAGCTGAGCAAGCATTTCCGCGTGCTGCGCTACGACACGCGCGGACACGGCAAGTCCTCGATCCCCGACGGCGAATACCGCTTCGAACAGCTGGCCGGCGACATCGCCGAGCTGCTGGACAGCCTGGGCATCGCGCGCGCCCACTTCTGCGGCCTGTCCATGGGCGGCCCCACCGGCATCGCGCTGGCGCTGGCCCACCCGGAACGGGTCGACAGCCTGATCCTGTGCAACACGGCCGCCCGCATCGGCTCGGCCGAAGGCTGGACCACGCGCATCAACGCCGTGGCCGAACAGACGCTGGAAAAAATGGCGCCGGCCCTGGTCGAGCGCTGGCTGACCGACGGCTACCGCGCCGCCGAGCCGGGCCTGTCGCAGGTGCTGGTGGACATGCTGCGCCGCACGCCGGACGCCGGCTACTCGCGCAACTGCGCCGCGCTGCGCGACGCCGACTACCGCGACCGCGTCGCCGCCATCCGCGCGCGCACGCTGGTCATCTCCAGCACCCACGACCTGGCCGCCACGCCGGCCCAGGGCCGCGAGCTGGCCGCCGCCATCCCCGGCGCGCGCTACGTCGAGCTGGACACGTCACACATCTCCAACTGGGAACGGCCCGAGGAATTCAACCGCGCCGTGCTCGGCTTCCTGCTGGCCCAGTGAATCCCGGAGGACACCGCATGCAACGCTGGAAACACCGGCCCGAGGGCTCGAACTGGGGCGACTTCGGCCCCGACGACCAACTCGGCCGCCTCAACCTCATCACCGAAGAACAGGTGCTCAAGGGCGCCCGCGAGATCCGCGCCGGCAAGACCTTCTGCCTGTCGCTGCCGCTGGACCTGCCCGGCGGCAACGTGCTCAACCCGCGCCGCCATCCGCCGCAGCTGAGCCCGACGCGGCTGCGCGACACGCCCTACCTGAACTTCCCGCTGCGCAACGTCAATCCCGACGCGCTGGACGTGCTGAGCGACGACCAGGTGCTGCTGTCCATGCAGTACTCGACGCAATGGGACGCGCTGGCCCACGTCGGCGCGCTGTTCGACGCCGACGGCGACGGCCGGCCCGAGCTGCGCTACTACAACGGCTATGCCGCCGGCGTGGACGTGATCGGCCCGGCCGACGGCAGCCACGCGGGCTGCGGCTGCGACAGCGGCGGTCCGTCGGCGGCGCTGAAGCTGGGCATCGAGCACCTGGCGCAGAAAGGCATGCAGGGACGCGGCGTGCTGGTCGACCTGGAACGCCACTACGGCGCCGGCCGCACGCTGATCGGCCACGCCGAGCTGATGCGCGTGATCGAGGCCGACGGCATCGAGATCGAGCCGGGCGACATGCTGGTGCTGCGCACCGGCTACGCCGAGGCCGTGGTCGCCATGAACGGCCAGCCCGACGCCGACACGCTGCACAGCTACGGCGCCGCGCTGGACGGCACCGACGAGGCGCTGCTGCAGTGGATCACCGACAGCGGCATCGCCGCCATCTGCGCCGACAACTACGCGGTGGAAGCCTATCCCGCGCGCGAACGCAGCGGCCCACGGCCCATGCTGCCCTTGCACCACCACTGCCTGTTCAAGCTGGGCCTGCCGCTGGCCGAGCTGTGGTACCTGAAGGACCTGGCCGACTGGCTGCGCGCCAACGGCCGCCACCGCTTCATGCTGACCGCGCCGCCGCTGCGCCTGCCGCACGCCATCGGCTCGCCGGTGACGCCGATCGCCACGGTCTGAGGCGGCGCGTCCTTCCGGCTCGGACACCCGCGCGGCTGCGCGCCGGATCGGAATGGACCGCCACAAACACGCCGGGCCGCTTGCGCGGCCCGGTTGCGTTTGAAGCGCAGGCGCTCAGCCCTTCAGGCAGGTGCTCATGAAGGTCTTGCGCTTGTCGCCGGTGAGCTTCTGCTCGCCGGCCTTGGCGTTGCAGTCCTTCATCTTCTGCTGCTGTGGCGTGAGCTGCTTGGCCGGCGCCGGCTGCTCGCCCTTCAGACAGGCGCTCATGTAGGTCTTGCGATCGTCGCCCTTCTTGCCCTCGGCCGACTTGTTGCAGTCGGCCATGCGCTGCTGCTGCGGCGTGGGGGTCTTGGCGGGCTGGGCGGCGGCGGGCGCGGCGGTCTGCGCGAACGCGGCCCCGGCGAAGCAAGCGGAAAGGACTAAGGCCGAAGCCAGCTGGCTGGTGCGGGAAAACATGGATTCCTCTCTTTGAGCGCCCGGGGCGCCCGAGGGGCGCGGGATCGGGCCGCACGGTCCGCCGGACAAGGCGCCGGCGTGCTCATCATCGGGCAAACACCAGGGCTTCGCAAGAGCGTAAAAAGTTAAAAAACGCTAAGGCGCCAGGGGCGCCCGCCAGCTGTCTGGCAGCTGAAAAACGACCGCCTCGCGTCCGGCTGATCATAGACAAACGCGGCGGGCGCGCACCCTCGCCGCGACACGCCGGCGACGCTAGAATGCCCGCAAGCCGGAGACATTCGGATGCAGCCGCGCCATCCCCTGTCGAATCTGGGTGCAACCCTCGCAACCTGTTACCCATTGCCCCTCGCCACCCGTTGTGCGCCGGGGCGTAAAGGTGTGAGATAGAAACGCCGCGACACAGCGCGCCTTGCCCGCCGCGGCGAGCCCCGAAAGGAGACGACCATGAAAACCGCCCTAGCCTTCCTTGCCGCGCTGGCCTGCCTGGCCGGCGGCGGCGCGTCGGCGCAAAGCCTGGCCTACGGCGTCACGCTGGGCAATATCCAGACCGTGCGCGACGCCCAGAACGGCTCCACCATCACCGGCTCGCTCGCCAATCAATCCGCCCGCCCCATCAACAGCGTCATGCTGACCTTCGTGCTGTACGACGAACAGGGCCGCGAGATCGGCCGGGTGCAGGACGGCGTGACGGGACCGCTGGCGCCGGGACAGATCCGGCTGGTGCGGGCAGTCACGCCGCTGCCGGCGGCGCGGGTGACGGCGCTGGACGTGCAGGCCTGGTAGCCCATGCGTCAATGCGACCCTTTTATCTTGCAGGCATCTGCAACCGCGCCCGCCACGTAGCGCGCCCCCCCAAGCCAGGCCGCGCGGATCCGGCTCCGCCGGTCCGCAGCGGCGCCCCCTGGGGGGGAGCGCCAAAGGCGCTTCGGGGGGGACCCAACTTATGGGAAAATTGGCATTGCCGACTCGATGACAGGGGCTTCCGCGCGAAGCCCCTTCTTGCGTCTGTCGGCTCGCCAGTCTCCCTGGCCCAGTTATTAGGATGTGAAAACCATGTTCCCCAAAAGACTCGCTGACGGCTATCAATCCTTCCTCGACGGCCGCTTCCCCGCCGAGCGTTCGCGCTACCAGAAGCTGGCGGAAACCGGACAAAACCCGGAAATCCTGATCATCGGCTGCTGCGACTCCCGCGTCGCCCCGGAACTGATTTTCGACGCCGGACCGGGCGAGATGTTCGTGGTGCGCAACGTGGCCAACCTGGTGCCGCCCTGTGACCCGGACACCGAATCGTCCTACCACGGCACCAGCGCCGCCATCGAATTCGCGGTCAACGGCCTGAACGTCAAGCACATCGTGGTGCTGGGCCACGCGTCCTGCGGCGGCGTGCGCGCGTTCTACGACGACGCCAAGCCGCTGAGCCGCGGCGACTTCATCCGCAAGTGGATGACCCAGATCGAGCCCGTGGCCGAAGGCCTGGGCGAATCCACCGGCGACCGCAACGCCGACCTCAAGCGCCTGGAACTGGCCGTGATCAAGCAGAGCCTGAACAATCTGCTGACCTTCCCCTTCATCCGCCGCCGCGTCGAAAGCGGCGAGCTGGAACTGCACGGCACCTACTTCGGCGTCGCCACCGGCGTGCTGTTCCTGCTGGACAAGGACAGCGGCGAATTCCACCCCTGCGTGGAAAACGGCGTCACGAAGTAAGCCTGCGTGGTCGCGGGCGTCGGAGCCGGACCGGCCCCGACGCGCCGTGAGGCAAGCCGCCGCGCTCGCGGCGATCGGACGCCTTGCGGCGCGCCTGCCGGGCCCGCCAGTGTTCCCTGTCGATCAGCCCAGGCGCGCCAGTTCGGCGCGCGCCTGCGCCGCCATGTGGCAATCGTTGATGCGCTCGGTCAGCTGCGCCACGCTCATGCCCTTGGGGCCGGTGTACAGCGTCAGGTCGGTCACGTACTCGCCCGTCTTGCGATTGTGGCGCGTCACGCCGACCGAGAACGGACGCTTGAGCGGCGGCGGCGTGAAACCCGCCGCGTAGTTCAGCACCAAGGCAACGGAAATGGGCAGGAAGGAGTAGCGGGTCTCATTGACGCGCCAGTCCGAAATGCTGTCCCAGGGCGTCAGGTCGCCGCCGCGCACCCGTATGCCTTCCTCGCACAGGGTGTAGCAAGGCTTGCGCGGGCCGAACATCATCCACAGGCTGGACAGCAGCGCCAGGCCCAGCAACGAGAACAGCAGGACTTCCATCGTCGTCAGATGACGGGAAGACAGCGCGCCATACAGCACCGCGGCGCCCGCGCCGCCGAACAGCACCGGCAGTCCGACCGAATGCGGCGTGATCTCCACGCTGCCGCGCCCGGCCGCCTCCAGCCGCTTCAGCTCTGCGATATACGCGTCGCGGTCCGCTTGCGCATGCATGGTGAATTCTTGTTCCAGCGAGGATGCGATGTCATTCATGACGTCTCCGGATGGGATCAGCGAAACCTGCGCGGCGCGGTTGCCGGCGCTCAAGCGGACACGGCCGATTCCAGCCCCAGCTCGACCAGCAGCGCGGCGTCGCGCGGATCGCGCGCGCGGGCCAGCAGCTCGGGCGTGATGGCCACGCCCAGCGCGTCCAGGCGCTGCTTGAGCGACGGGTGGCTGTCCAGCGGATGCGCCTGCTGGTCCTGCAGGCGCTCTTGCGGGTCGTCCAGCCCGTGCTCGGCGACCAGCCGGCGCACCATCTTCAGCACGCCGCCGCGCTCCTCTGCCGGCGCCTGCTGGTTGTGCGCCAGCGCCGCGTCCACGATCCGGTGCAGCCCGGAAATGCGCAGAAGCGCCAGCGCGGACGATTCCGTGCCGGCGATGCGGCTGCCGAAAGCGTCGGCCGCCAGCTCGCGCTCGCGGCTCCAGTGATGCATGGCTTCCTCGAAACTCGCGAGGAACCATTTTCCATACAGCGTGATCGGCGCGGCGACCCAGGCGCGCGAGCCGTCGTCCTTCTCGTCGTGCTCGTTGGCGATGGCGAAGATGCTGTCCAGGAAACTGCGGTAAATGGGCGCGAAGCGCAGGCTGTAGCCCGTATCCTCGCCGGTGAAATGGCCAAGCTCGTGCGCGATCACGGCGGACACCTGGGCGCGATCCAGGAAAGCCATATAGGGCAAGGGCAGGTACAGCACGCGCCCCTCGGGCACCGGCTGGCCGCTGACCAGCGCCACCGGATGCTCGGTGACGAAGAAGCCTTCGTTCAGGCCGACGACGACCGCGTCGGGCGCGCGCGCGTCTGTCCGCTTGGCGATCTCGCGCACGAACTCCCACAGGCGCGGCGCCTGATGCGGCGCCAGCGACTGGCCCATGAGCAGAATGGGCTCGGGCGCGCCCTGGCGACCGGACCGGCGCAGCGCGCCATACAGCATCTTGAAGCCGTACCAGGCCAGCGCCAGCGCGACCATGGCGAGGAACACGCCCAGCTTGACGCCGCCGTCCGCCACGCCCGGCCGGCTCAGGATGATGATGGCTTCGAAACTCAGCAGGGTGATCAGCCCGCCGAACACCAGCACGGTCTGCGACAGCATGAACTTCGGCAGCCAGCGGCGGCCGTTCTCGAAGGCCTGCATCAGTGCGTCGCGCGACTGCATGGCCCGCGCCGTGGCGCGGCGGATCGCCACCAGCGCCGCACAGAAGGACGCGGTCGCCAGGACGCCCAGCAACAGCGTCAAGGGCGCCAGCAGCGCCAGCGCGTCATGCACCCACGGGCTGCGCTGCCCGTAATAACGCAAGGATGTCACCGGCACCGTCGGCAAGGCGCCAACGCGCTGCCATTGCCATAGCGCGATGATCGTCATAGCCACCGGCACGCCAAGGCCCAGGACAAAAACCATGCGGCGTATGCGAGCGGAATACGGCGCTACGTCGTTCACGATTCTTATTCATTTTCGTGGAGGTGGCCGAGTATATAGCCCGAACGACGGTGACAAGCAACGCTGCTGTCGGGGAAGTATCTCAATATCCCGTTAATGCATCACTCTCACGGTCGCGGCGCCCGGAACGGATTCGTTATCGTCAGCCCATCCTCGAGGATCTGCCCGTGGCTCATGTCTTCACTGTAAAGCGTACGACAACCTGCTCCGATCGCCGCCGCAGCGATGCTGGCATCGTAGAAGGACAGCCGGTATCTCTCGGCGAAATGCCTTGCCCGATCGTGAACATCCTCGGTCAAGGGCACGATCTTGCAAAGTCGACGCACCAGGTCCAGGAACTGGCCGATGTCCGCCCAGCTCATCGCCAGTTTGCGGCTGCACACGTGCGCAACTTCGTTCAACACCTGCACACTGACGACCGGCCCGTCCCGTAGCAACTGTTCAGCTCGATCAGCTTTGGCCTCGTCCGAGGAAAGCAGGTACAGGACGACATTGCTGTCGAGAAAGCCCCGCGCCTTATTTTGCGCGGGCATTGGCATCATCCCGGTCGAAATGGAAATCATCAGGCAGCCTGCCCCGGAACGCGCGCAGGCGCCGCAGCAGCGCTTCAGCACCGGGCTTCTTGCGCACGGCGAACGTGCGCGGCGCATCGACGACGATCTCGATGTCATCGCCCTCGCGCAATTGCAGCGCGTCCACGACGGCGGCCGGCAAGCGCACGGCCAAGCTATTTCCCCATTTGGCGACTTGCATATGCGAACTCCCGCTAGATATACAAGAAAATTGTATATCCATGCAGTTCCGATTGCCACCATCGCCTCGCAAAGGATCAGGACAGCCAATCCGTCGCGGAATCAAGCTCCGTGCGCCGCCGACCTGGCCCACAGATCGTCAGGCCGGAACCGCCTAGAGCGACCGACGCCTGCATGCCCGCCGCCACGCCAGCAGCAGAAGCAGCAGCACCACCAGGACGGCGACGCCGCCCGGCACCAGATAAGGCTGGGCCTTCGCCAGCAGCGGCACGGGGCCGCCATCGCGGGACTGCTGCACGTCCGCGGGCGTGACCCGCAGATCCGGATTGCCGTAGCTCGCCAGCACGTAATTGGAAATGTCCGCCACCTGCTGGTTGGTCAGCGGATTGACGTAGGACTTCTGATCGAAGCGCGGCATCAGCACGTGCTGATCGCCGACATTGCGGTCGATGCCGTACAGGATGGTCGCGACCAGATTGGCCGCCGTGCCCGCGCCGGTGGCCGTGTTGTGGAACAGCGAGGGATAGGCCTGGTTGGCGCTGCCCGCGCCGCTGGACTGGTGACAGCTGGCGCAATAGCCGCTGAACAGCGCGGCGCCGGACTTCAGGCTGGCGGTGGCGGTCTGGCTGTCCAGGCCGCGCCGCCGCGCCTCGTCGCTGGCCGCGCGGCCCTGGCCATAGGCGGTCCCGGCCGGGCGCTTGCTGTCCGCCGCGGACTCGGGGCCGACCGGCGCGGTGCTCTTCAGGTAGGCCGCGATCGCCCGAAGATCCGTCTCGGGCATGTGCTGGAAACTGTTCTCGACCGCCTCGGCCATCATGCCGCCGGCCTGGGCCTTGCCGGCGACGCGGCCGGTGCGCAGGTACTGCACCAGTTCGTCCTCCGACCAGCCGCCGATGCCAGCGACGGGATCCGAGCTGATGTTCGGCGCGTACCACGGCCCGACGGGGCCACCGCCCAGCGCGCGGCCGGCGTCCTCGGCCATGAGCGCGTTGCGCGGCGTATGGCAGCTGCCGCAATGCGCCAGCGCATTGGCCAGATAGGCGCCACGGTTGATCTGCTCGCTCTTGGACGGATCCGGGGTGTAGCGCCGGTTGTCCAGGAACAACAGGTTCCATCCCAGCATCGAGGCCCGCACGCTGAACGGGAACGGCAGCCGCGTGACGGGAGCGGGTTCATCCACCGGGGCCACGCCCTTCATGAAATAGGCGTACAGCGCCTTCATGTCCTCGTCGGTGATCAAGGTGTAGGACGTGTAGGGCATGGCCGGATACAGCCGCGCGCCATCCTTGCGCACGCCCTCGCGCAGCGCGCGGGCAAAATCCGCCTCGCTGTAGTCGCCGATGCCCGCCGTCCTGGACGGCGTGATGTTACTGGCGTAGATGACGCCCAGCGGACTGTTGATGGGATAGCCGCCGGCATATGGCTTGCCGCCGCCGGCCTGCGTGTGACAGGCCAGACAGTCGGCGGCGATGGCCAGCGAGCGGCCGCGCTCGAGCAGGCGCGCGTCGGCCTCGGCCGGCGCCTGCGCCTGCGCGGCGGCGCCGGCGGCCAGCCCCAGCCACAGCGCCGCGCCCAGGCCCAGGCGCAGCCAGGCGCGCGGGCGCGGGGAACCCGGATCGGAAACGACATGCGCGGAGCGGGCGGCGGGCATCATGCGGCGGCATCCATCTGCTTGGCGATGGCCGCCGCGGCCTTCAGGCCCAGGGCGGCCATGCTCAAGGTGCTGTTCACCACGCTGGCCGAGGGCATCGCGCCGCCGCCCGGCAGCCAGAGATTGTCGTGGTCGTGCGCGCGGCAGTCGCCATTCACCACCGAGTCCTTGGGATTGGCGCCCATGATGACGCTGCCCATCATGTGGTTGTTGGCGTTGAGCTGTGTCGTGATGCGGAATTCGGTGGCCTGGAACAGCGTGCCGATATGCCGCAGCTGCGCATGGGCGGCCTCGGCGCCCTTGCGCACGTAGTCGCCCACGTCGTAGTTGACGTCCGGACAGGGCAGCCCCAGCGGATCCATCCGCGTCTTGCTCAGGGTCAGGCGGTTGTTGGGGTCCGGCAGCGGCTCCAGGCTGATCGACAGGTCCACGCCATGCGCGGCGCGGCGGCGGATCTCGGCGTCCAGCGCCTTGCCAGCCAGGCCCATGTCCATGGCGGCCTGCGTGGCCGACGCGACCTGGGTGATGTTGTTCAGGATCATCTTGTTGGCCGAATAGGCCGAACGGAAGGCGCCGTCGCGCGGCCCCACCAGGCAGCTGCTCTGCGCCGGGCCGCGTCCCGGCCAGAGCGGTTCGCTGGCCAGGAAGAAGCAATGGAAGCCCGAGTGGTCCATGATGTTGCGGCCCACCTGGTCAGACGAATTGGCGATGCCGGCGGGGTTGCGTTCATTGGCGGCCATGAGCAGCAGGCGCGGGGTTTCCAGCGCGTTGCAGGCCAGCACGAAATGCCGGCCGGTGGCCTTGTGCGACTTGCGCGCCTGGTCGTACCAGTGCACGGCGGTGACGCGATTGTTCTCGTCCGTGTCGATCTTGTAGACCACGGCCTGCGGCAGCACGATGGCGCCCTTCTCCTCGGCCGCCTGGACATGATGGATGCCGTTGTACATGGCGCCGACCGGACAGATAGGCTGACAATTGTTGTTGCCGCAACAGGTGGGACGGCCGCGCCAGGGCCGCGTGCTGCGGCCCTGCGGAATGGGCACCGAGCGGTAGCCATGCGGGTTCACCACGTCGGCGAAACGCTGGTCGCCATAGGCCCACGGCACCATGTCCATCGGATAGGGACCGCTGCGCTCGACCGGCGATTGCTGCGCGGGATCGTTGGGACCGGCCACGCCCATCTCGTTCTCGGCCTGCAGGTAGTAAGGCTCCAGCTCCTCGTATGAGATCGGCCAGTCGCGGCCCACGCCGTAGGCCGATTGCATGCGCAGGTCCACCGGCAGGTGGCGCCAACAGGACGCCGCCCAATGCCAGGTGGTGCCGCCCACGGTGCGCAGATAGCCCTGCTTGAAGCCGCTGCCGCTGGGACCGGTCAGGTGAACGTAGTTGTTTTCCGGGAAATACAGCGGCGCCGGCGCCAGCGGAGACTGTGGATACAGGCCCTGGAAATCGGATCCCAGGCGATTGGCGAAGGGCATGTTGCGCCAGTTTTCCACGGCCTGGGCGCGCTCGATGCGCAGGCCGGCCTCCAGGATCAGCACGGAGTGGCCGCGGGCGCTCAGCTGGTCCGCGATCATCGCGCCCACGACGCCCGAGCCGACGACGACGATGTCCGCGCGCGCGTCGCCGTCGGCGGAGAATTCTACTTGTCTCATAGGGTTGCGCTAGGTGAAGCGATCAGGGGAGGCTCGGGCGGCATGGCCGCCGGATCCGGCGGCGCCGCCGTCCACCAGAGCGGGCCATAGCTGCAATAGGTGGGCACGGTGAGCGCGTCGCGCACGGGCTGGTACATCAGCGCCTCTTCATAGGCGACGACGACGGCGGTCGGCCCGCGTCCCACGGTGCCCGTGTACCAGGCGGCGACGATGTCGCTGGCCAGGTCCTGCAGCCCGGCCTGCCTGGCCGCGGCCATCAGCGCGTCGGCGGTGGGATGGCTGGCGGCCAGCGCGGCCAGCCTGGGCCAGTCGCCGGCCTGACGCACGCCGGAACGCTCCAGCGCGTCGCGCATGCGGCGCGCGGTGACGGGGTTCAGGTGGGCGTGGTCGGTCAGCGCGCGCGACAGCGCGAGAAAACCATCGTCGGCCACGGGCGCGGCAGACGGTTGCGCGGCGGGTTGAGCACAGAGCAGGGAGGGATAGGCCAGCAGTCCGGCTTCAAGCGCGACACCGGCCAGGCCCAGCATGAGCGCGCGGCGGCGCGGCAGCGCGACCTGCGCGTCGGTCTCGGAAGGATCCGGGGCCGGGGTGCCTGAGGAGGGCGATTCCACGGTGATCTGTCCTTTCCAGTAAAACACTGCGGTTTACTTTATCGGATGCACCTGACAGGAAGGTGTACTGTACTCCTCTGCCCCATGGGCAACAATTTTCCATTTTCCGCATTGCCGCGCGGCGGTTTTCATGCCCGGCCGCGCCCAGCCCACATTCTCCGGAGCGTTCCATGGCAAAGATAAGCATCGATTTCGTCTCGGACGTGGCCTGCCCGTGGTGCGCGGTGGGCCTGGGCGGCCTGCTGGCCGCGATCGAGCGGCTGCGCGGCGAGGCCGAGGTCGAACTGCATTTCCGGCCCTTCGAACTGAACCCCGACATGCCCAAGGGCGGACAGAACACCATCGAGCGCCTGATGGCCAAGTACGGCTACGACCGCGAGCGCATCCAGGCCAACCGCAAGGTGATCAGCGAGCGCGCGGCCGCCGTCGGCATGCCGATGCGCATGGCCGACGACAACCGCTCCTACAACACCTTCGACGCGCATCGGCTGCTGCATTGGGCCGGGCTGCAGGATCCCGCCCTGCAGGTCGCGCTTAAGAAGCGCCTGCTGGCGGCCTATCACGACGACAACCTGGACACGAGCGACGCCGAGGTGCTGGCGCGCGCGGCGGCCGACGCCGGCCTGGACGAGGCGCAGGCGCGCGAGGTGCTGGCGTCCGGCCGCTATGCCGATGCGGTCAGGACCGAGGAAGCGCAATGGCGCGATCGCGGCATCACGTCGGTGCCGTCGGTGATCCTCAACGGCAAGTACCTGGTGTCCGGCGGCCAGCCGACGGACGTGTTCGAACAGGCGCTGCGCCAGGTGGCGCAGGAAGGCTAGATCCCCGACCCGGGGCTTGCCGTCACGGGGCGTGACGTATCGGGATGCGGCGTAGCGGGACGCTGCGCATCAGCCCCGGCGCTCAGACCCGTCCGCCCAGCTGCGCCATGCCCGGCTTGGCTCCGGCCGGCCCCAGCTTCTCGTAGTTGTTCTTCAGGATGATGCCGGCGTAGTAGACATGCTCGCGCATCAGATCCTCGGCGCGCGCGCCGTCGCGCCCGATGATGGCGTTGACGATGCGGTGGTGGTCATCGTGCGAGCGCAGGATGATGCCGTGGTCTTCCCACAGGACGATGCGGTCCGACGCGTAGGGAATGGCCTGGGCCTGCGTGGCGAAGCGCCTGACCCAGGGATTGCCGGCGGCTTCCAGGATGCTGTTGTGCAGCGTGATGTTCACCTGCTGGTACGGCATGTGGTCGTCGGGCAGCAGCACGCCCTTGCCCAGGATGCGGTCGCCTTCGTCCAGGCAATTGCGCAGGGTCGCGACCGCGTCGTTCGACAGGCCGCGCATGGCCGCCTAGCGACAGGCCAGCCCTTCCAGCGCGGCCCGCACCTCGTAGGCCGCCACGATCTCGCCGATGTCATAGGCCCGCACCGTGTAGCCGCGCTTGGGCAGGTGTTCGAGCAGGCCCTCGTTGCCCAGCGTCGCCAGGGCGGCGCGCACCGGCGTGCGCGACACGCCCAGCTTCTCGGCCAGCGGGATTTCCTCCAGGCGCGCGCCCGGGCTGAACTTGCCGTGCAGCACCCAGTCCCGCAGCGTGTCGGTCACGTGTTGAGATAGCGTATCCATGCCGCATTGTATACATGAAGAATACATACGTTCCCGCCACCGGGTTCGCATCAGGGCTTTCCCCAGCAAATTCCCCAATGAAGACTGATTTCCATCAAAGCAAGATCAGGGAAAGCCCTTATATATGCGCGACCAGCATGTATACATAATCGCAAAAAATTTAAAGCCGCCGTCGCCGTTTCCCAGGCGGACGGCACGATCGCCAGGAGACAGCATGTCCAATGTATCCACGCCCGCCGCGGGCGCCGCTTCCCGTCTTGCCCTGGTCACGGGCGGCGGCGGCGGCATCGGCGCCACCATCTGCCAGGAGCTGGCGCAGGCCGGCTACCGGGTCGTGGTGTCGGACGTGGATGCCGGCCGCGCGCGCCGCGTGGCCGACGAACTGGGCGCGCCGCATGACGCGCGCGCCTTCGACGTCAGCGACGAAGCCTCGGTCATGGCGGCCTTCGACGACATCGAGACGCGCCACGGCCCGATCTCGGTGCTGGTCAGCGCCGCCGGCCTGCTGCTGTTCCAGGACAACGGCGAACGCCCGCTGATCAAGGACACCACGCTGGATATCTGGGAACGCAGCTTCGCCGTGAACGCGCGCGGCGTGTTCCTGTGCGGACGCGAATTCCTGCGCCGCCGCGAAGCCGCGCCGGTGCCGCACGGCCGCGTCGTCACCTTCAGCTCGGTGGCCGCGCAGCTGGGCGGCTACCGCTCCAGCGCTTCGTACATCGCCGCCAAGTCCGCCGTGCTGGGCCTGACCAAGGCCATGGCGCGCGAATCCGCGCACCTGGGCATCACCGTCAACGGCATCGCCCCGGGCCTGATCGACACCGACATGCTGCGCAGCACCGTCACCAGCAGCGGCGCGCTCGCCGCCGCCGCGCAGGCCATCCCGCTGGGCCGCATCGGCACCGTGCAGGACGTGGCCGCCGCCGTCCGCTTCCTGGCCTCGGAAGACGCCGCCTACATCACGGGCAGCATCATCGATGTCAACGGCGGCTACCGCATGCAGTAGCAACACCCGGCCGTTCCACGCAGTCGTTCGAATTTGGCGGCATGTCCTGAACAGAACCACCATATTCCCTAGAGAGAAGAGACGATA
This sequence comes from Achromobacter sp. 413638, assembly GCF_043119405.1. NCBI lineage: Bacteria > Pseudomonadati > Pseudomonadota > Betaproteobacteria > Burkholderiales > Alcaligenaceae > Achromobacter > Achromobacter sp. 413638. The sequence goes on along the minus strand of NZ_JBICCO010000003.1, from coordinate 111,822 downwards.
AGTCCGGGAAGAGCTGGGAAGAGGCCGTAAGTAACGGGATGGCTTTTGAAAACGTCTTGCAAGTGTTGAAAACCGGGTCGCGGCGCTCGCCGGGCCATCAAATACCGGCTTCCACGAAGTCGGTCATCATCTCCAGCAGCACCGACCGCGCCGTAGGCGTCAACTCCAGGTCGCTGCCTTCTTTCCTAACCGGCATGTACCCACGGGCTGGAATATTAACCTTCTGGCCGCGCCCGGCCTTGCCGCCGAGCTGCTGGATGGCCGCGTAGGGCTTCGAGACGGACAAACCGGCCCGGTTGGCATCGTGGAAGGGCTGGACGCTCGGGGCCAGGCCGCCCGGAGAGCGTTGCAGCTTCTTGCCAGGCCAGTGGCCAGCCTTCTCGCGTTGCCTGATGGTCGAGAGTGCCAGCGGCTTCCACTTGTCGCCGCCCACCTCGCCCTCGCGCTCGAATGCTTCCTCGGTCAATGACAGAACTTCAGCCGCAATGCCAGCCATCAGCGGCTCGGGATTCTGGAGGCGTGCCCTGATTTCTGCCAGTTTGGCACTTGCCTGGTCGTTGATCTCGACGTTCATGTCGGTCATGGCTGACCTCCGTGGTAGTCGGCGGCCGGGTTGTAGTCCCAGCCCGCGTCGGGCTGGAACGGCCTCTCCATGCCCGGCAGCGTCAGGCGCTTGACCTTGATCGTGGAGCCGTCGCGCTGCGGCACGTCCACCTCCTGGATGTGACCTTCGGCGGACTCGACCTCGTAGCCGTTGCGCCGGACGGCTGAGGCGGTCAATGGCTGCGCGCGGCACCGGCACTTCCAGCCGTTCGGCGGATAGGCGACCGACCAGCCTGCATCATCGTGGCGGAACACTCGCCCGTGCATAGCGCGGTGGCTGGGCCGTGTGCGGTTGTCCAGCACGGCCACGTAGCGCCAAAAGGGATGCGTGGCCATGGCCGCCTTCATGCCGCGCCAGCGCCCGGCCTGGAAGGCGGTCTGCATGTTCTGCTCGTAGATCAGCTTCAGGCGGCGCGGACTGCCCAGCTCCACCGGGCGGCTGGTTCCAGGGTACACGGTGATCTCGCCGGTCTCGTAGTCGATCTCCTTGCCCCACCAGCCCTTGGCCTGCAGGGTCGGCGTGAGTTTGTCGATGAACTGCTGGTAGCTCTCGCCCTTGCTCATGGACTCCACCAGCGCAGAGCGGATGTCCTCCAGCACGTCATAGCCCGCCGAGCGCGCCACGGTGAAGGCGCGCCGGTGCGCTGTCTGCCAGAGGTCGCGCCAGGACTCGCTGACCTGCAAGCCCTTGGAGCGCAAGAACTCGACCGCCTGCTCGGGCGGCATGTTGAAGGCGGCCAGGAGGGTGGACTTGTCGATGGTCATTCAGTCAGCTCCTGCCGCACAGCATCCGCGCCGAACAGCTCGGACACGAACAGGGCGCGGGCTATGGCTTCGACCAGCAGCGCATCATCGGTCAACGGGTTTTCGCTGGCCAGCAGCGCCAGTGCTTCCTCCGGGCTGGCGGCACTGCCCAAGGCGTCCAGCGCAGGCTTCAGCCAAGCCACCGCCTGCGGTTGCAGCACGGTGGACAGCTCCTCCAGCGCGCCGTCGAGCACGGCCTGGTCGGCGAAGGTGGAACCGGCCGCCGCTTCCTCGCGCAGCGCGGTCAGCAGCGCGGCCTTGGCGTCAGCCTTTTTAGTCTTGGGGGTGGCCGGTTCCTCCTCGGCCGGAGCGGCGGCGCGGGTGGCCAGGATGGCTTCCTGCTCCGAGGTCGGCTGGGGAATACGCAGCCGCTCGTGCGCCCATTGCGTCGGGATTTGCATACCGATGGCCACCAGCTTCGGCAGCGCGTCGGCGTAGACCTTGATGTCCTCGCCTTCGGTCGTGTCGAACACCAGGCGCGGGCAGCGCCGGAAGTCGGCCCAGCCCTTGTTGATGGCCAGAAGCGGGTAGATCAGATCGCGGGTAAGCGTGCCCGCGAGCTGCTTGCAGTCGCTATCGCGGATATCCAGGCGCACTTCGTTGTGGATTTCGGCCACGCCGGAGCCGAGGCCGGTGGCTTCGGTGGTGCTGGTCAGCGTGCTGCCCAAGATGGCCTTCGATTGCGTCTGCTCGCACCACTTAATCATCACCTCGAACGGCTTTTCCGAACCTTTCGCGGCCTCTTCGAACTCGATGGCCATTGCCGAGGGGATGACACCTGCCGCGTTGTGGCCAATGCCCGCGACAGCGCGCCAGAGCGTTGCCTTTTCCTCGGGGCTGGCGTTGCTCGGATACTTTCCGATGCGCAGCGGCAGGCCGTAAATGTCGAGGAACTCGGCCAGGTCGCCAACCGAGAAGTGCTTGAACAAGTAGGGCCAAACCAGCACGCGGCCCAGGCCGGAGCGCACGGTGTAGCCGGACATGGCCTTGTGGACGTGCATCATCCATCCGAACGGGCGCAGTGGTGCGCCGTCCAGAGAGCTGTCGCGCAGGCGCAGCTCGGTGCGAGTGTCGCGGTCGAAGCGGAACCACGTCTGCGGGCGGTGGTTGAATCGCACCACCGTCCAGTCGCCACCAACCCTGTCCCAGTCGTACTCGATAGGCGCAAAACCGTGCCCGATGGCGTCCAGCGCATCGAACATGAGGTCTTCCAGGTCGGTCATGTCTAGCAGCAGCTCCTTGGCGTAGGCGCTGGCTTCTTCCTCCTCCTTGCTCGGGTTGCGTGGCGGCACGATGTCCCAGGGCAGCTTGATGACGGCGCGCTTGCGCTTGGACAGCTCCGAGAAAACGTGGCCGTCGCGTTCCTCCATGTCACGGAAAAGCTCATGCTGGGCGATCAGGTCGCCGTTTTCCGCGCGCTCCAGGATGGAGTTCAGGCGTGCGGGCGTCAGGCCGCGCGAGGGATGTTGCGCGACCTCCCGGTGCAGGTTGATTAGTTGCGAGGTCTGCGCCTCATCCAGCGACGCCATGTTGATGGGGTTGCCGTATTGGTCGAGAAGTTTTGCCATTCAGTGCTCCTACCAGCCAGCCATGCGGCCGCCGTATTCAAGATCGGTGTCGGTGTCCATCTCATCGACCTGCGCATCGCGCCGTGGCACTTCCATGTACTCGGCCAGCCATTCATTCACCGGGTTGAGCGCGGCGAAATTCATCAGCGCGCCCGCCACCGCGCCGTCGCCGTGGCGCACCAGGTCGGCGTCCTTCAGGTCTTTGCGCTCCAGCTTGGGCACCATCGGGATACCGTCGATGAACTCGACGGCGCGGTGGTCATCCTCCAGCGATGCGTCGCGCGGCATGGCGATGAAGCCGTCCTCGAACAGCGAGATGTACTTGCCCATCCATTCGCCGTACCAGGCGCGAGAGAGCGTGACTTCGTGGACAGGGCCGCCGATGTAGTTGCCCGTTTTTTCGTCGAACACCGCGCGTCCGAACTTGTCGCCGGTGTATTCCATGAGCGTTTGACCAGGCCCGGTCGCATCGCCAGCGAAAGTCCACCGCTTCAGCTCGCCCAGCAGCGCCCAGAGAATCTGCTCCTGCTGGCGAGTCGGGGCATTGGCCAGTTCGAGGATGAAGGGCACGTCGCGGCGAAGGTCGGCCGTGATGCGGGCGGGCTTGATGACAGAGAAGTGGCGGTGGCGCGCGAAGTCCATGCCAATTGCCCAACGCCCGGTAAAGCCGCGCTGCGCTTCGTTGAGGACGGGCATGAGCGTGGTGGCAATCCACGACGCGCACCAGATTTCGCGCTCTTTTTCCGAACGCTTCGGGAAGTCGTCGCTGAAAGCGATACGGAGCACGGGGCGCACTTCCGGCATCGCCCGCTCAATCCAGACCGATGGAATTGCCGAGCCATCGCCGTCGCGTGGAATCACGTCGAGTTCCTCGCGCATGGCTGCTTTTCGCGGGCCGTAGGCGGCCCGGATGGCGGTGTACCACTCCCGCTTGCCTTCTTCGGTCGCTGGGATGCCTTTCATGGCGCAAACGCGCTCATAGAGGCCATTCGCCACGGCGTCATCGAACGTGATGCGGATGCACCTGGCACGTTTCCCATAGCGCCCGGCACGGACATCATTCACCAACTGGTGGAAGGCATTTTTCTTGCCGCGATGCGATGACCAGACGCGAATGCGGCCACCCCAAATGAGCAGGGCCGTCGCTGATTCGAGCACCTTGGAAACGTCCTTGTGCAAGGCTGCTTCGTCAAGGTCAACCAGCCCTTGCAGGCCGTGGATGTTTTCCGGCCGAGAAGAAAGTGCAGTGACACGGAACCCGCTGGCGAAGCGGACGCGGAACGCCTGAATCTCGCGGCTGGTGCCATCGGCCCGCTGGTCAAGGAAGATGTGCTGCTCAATGCGCGTTGCCTGGCCGCGCGCCACGATCTGCGAGAACTTGCCGACATAGCCGATGTATTCCAGACCCTTTTCACGCGTGTCGGCCATGTACCACACGTTGCTGCCGCCCGCTTCCTTGGCGGTAGCGGCGGTGATCGTGTCGGTCAGTGCTTGCGCGAACGTGATACCCGTGCGGCGGCCTTTCTCGCACACCGAGATGTCCAAGTCCTGCTGCATCTGAATCCAGTCCGACTGGTGCTTCATCAGCACGCCTTCGGCAAATGGGTCGAAGTCAGGAGGTATTTGGCGGACGTTCTCCGGCAGCTCGTCCCACTCGACGATGCGCTCGGTATCGGGGAGAGAGGCAGGAATACCCATCACATGCCCATCAGGACTTGTTCGCGCCAGAAGCGGGCTTCGTCGGCATTGAGGCCGCGCGCCTGGGCGGCGGTGTCAACGCGCGCGGCAGCTTCTTCCAGCGCCTGCTTGCGGGCCTCGGCCTGCCAGCGTTTCTGCGCGACCGAAGCCTTGCCCAACTCGGCCACGGCGCGGGCCAGCTTCGGCAGATCGACAGCGTCGGGGTCTACCTCCATCTCCATCAGGATGGAGAACATTTTTTCTTGCGTGAGCCGCACCAGGGCGTCATTGACAGCGCCATCGTCATCGGGAGCGGCCTGTACCACGGCGCGTGCCTGTTCAGTGACCACGCGCAGGGTTTTCAGGCGCTCCTCGAACGCCTGGCCGTAGCGGTGCAAGCCGGACTTGCCAATCTCGAAGCCGCGCTTGGCCAGCTCGGCGGACAGTAGCTCGTACTGGCTGAAGTTGTTCTCCACCAGCGCTTGGTCGAGCCAGGCTTTAACGTGCGCGGGAAGCGCCTCCACCTTGGAACGTCGAGGCATGGCGGCTCACCAGTATTTGGCCGGGCGCGCGATGCCCGGCTCACATGCGACCGCGTACTCGACCACGTCGATGCCATAGCGGTCGAGCTTGCAGAACCACTGCGGCTGCGAGTCGCGGCCAGTGATCGTGATGAGTTCGCGCGCGGCCAGGTAGTCGAGGTTGCGGCGCAGCTCCAGTGTGGTCAGGTCGGGCAGCATCGGCGTGATCGCCGACAGCACCACTTGTTCGCTGGTACCCACCGGCTGTGCGGAGTTCAGTGCCAACAAGATGAGCCAGCGCAGGTTTTCGCGCCGGGCTTTTTCCAGGTCAGGGGTCATACAGACTTCTCCATCAGACGTTCAATTCGTGCTCCTATGGCATCCAGCTTTGCGTTGAGCACGGTCTCGAAGCGGATGGCATCCTCACGTCGCTGGTACTCCAGCGGCAGCTTGGTCAGGGTTTCGTTGAGCTGGTTTTCCAGCTTGCTCACGCGGTCGTTTTGCTGGTCGATGCGGGCGTCGAGCTGTCGCAGCAGAATCTTCCCGAACGAAGCCAGGGTGCCGATGAAGCCCAGCAGCAGACCGACCAGGTGCCAAAAATCAACTTGAATGGTCATTGCGCTTGCTCCTGCTGGTTGACCCACGATTGCAGCGCCTTCAACTGTTCGGCGACTTCGTGATAGGTGGCGTAGTTTTCGACGACGGTGGCGGCAGCGGTTTCAACGCTGGCGGCGGGCGCATCAGCAACTCCGGCGGGGTCGGGAAGTTCGCCTTGGGCGGCGGCATCGTGGAGCACGCGGAAACCGCCAGGCAGATCGCAAGTAACAGCAGACGAAACATAGACGGGAACCTCCTTGATGATTTCCTTGCCGCGCTCCTTTACCACCTGGACGCGGTCAACGTATTGCGTCACCACCTTGGTCGTGACCTCGGCCTGGGTGGTAGCGGTTTGCGCGGCGGTCAGCTTTGCCGCAGCACGTTCGGCATCCCATGCGGCATTGACGGTGGATTCGCCGTAGTGGCAACCACCGATGACGGAGGTGGTGACGATGGCAATGAAGCCCAGCAGCTTCCAGGGCAGCTCACGGAAGAACTGGATGACGGCCGCGCTCACGATTTCTCCTCCGCATTGGCGGCGCGGGCAGCGGAGCCGCTGTATTTGAGCGAGAGGAACTTCGAGGCCGTGACGGCACCAGCAACGCAGGATAGGTAGGCCCACCAGACTTCCGTCTCGGCCTGGCCCACCCAGTTCAGGCGCACAAACGAAACGGTGGCGGCGGCGTAGCCGATGTTGGCCCAAATCTTCGTGTGTGAGAGGCGGCCGTCGCGGGAGACCAGGTCTATGAGATTCATGCCGAGGCGACCTCCTGCGGAACCTTGCCAGCGGCGAGCTGCGCCAGCGACAGGCCGCCTGTGTACTGGAAATGAGCGTATTCGCGGAATGTCTTCCAACGCCCCGCCCATTCCAGACCAGCCGCCTCGCCGAGTTGGCCGATGCGTTCCCACAATTTGCCGTCAGCGCCGGTGGTGTTCCACACGGCTTTGCCGTCGCGTAGAGGCACCACGTCGAAGGCGACGCGCCAGTTGTGATAGCTCTGGCCCGGCTTGGCATTGGTTACACGCTTGCCGGGGGCGGTTCGGCCCTGGGCGTAGAGCGCAGCTTGGCTCTCCAGGTCGCGGTAGGTGGAGGTAACGAGGATGTCGATGCCCTCCTGCTTGCACGCGGCTAGGAAGGCTTGCGCCCGTGAGCGCACGGGCGGCAAAAGATCGTCTAGGGAGCGAGAATTTTTCATGCCGTCATGATGGCGGCGGCTCCCCGGTGATGCGATTAAAGTGCTTTAGTTTCCGTCCGGCAGCAGTGGCATCTGCCGGGTGCTTAGGTCGCGCTGCCGCGCCCGCTTCACGATGTTCCTCACCTGCATTTCCGTGAGGTTGTACTTGTGCGCGAGCATCTTGTAGTTGTCCCCGTTGAACTCCGACCAGATTTGCTCATCGCGTTGTGACAGCTCATAGGACAAGCCGCGCGGGATGTACTGTTGAACGCCTCCGATCTCCGTGCGGATGGCTTCGGTGATGGTGAACGCAAGCGACGTAGCTTGCGCAATTTCGTGTGTGACCAGCCGGTTGTAGATCACCTGGCCGATCTGTTCGAGCAGTTCCGGGTATCCATCCGGGAAGTGCATCATCGTGCTCTCTGGCTTCATGGTTTCTCCCTCTTATCGAGTGCTGTTTTCAGTGCATCCCAAGCAGTTTGCATGGGGTCAAAGGTCTGCCGGGTTTGCGCCAGGCCGACCGTGGAGCGCAGCCCGGTCAGTTCCTCGTCGCTCAATGTGACGCTGCCGGTCTTGATCGCTTCCGATAAGGTTTGAGCCATTTCCCTCACCTGGCCAGGCAGGTAGCGCATGGCCCACTTCTTCAAAGTCTCGATGAGGGCTTCCGTCTGGTTGCCGTTCGTCCATTGCAGTGCGTCCACCTTGGCGATGCGCTTCACATAAGCCGCCAGGGCTTCCTCGGATGGGTTCTTCACCGCGCCCAACTGGTGCAGGAACAACCAGAGGGCGCGTACCTTCCGCGCCTCCGGGTATTGCGCCAGGGGACGGCCCGGCCTGCTTTGAGCAGGAGGCCGGGCCGACTTGACCCGCACCTTGAAACCGCTGCGCTTCATGCGCTCCAGGACGCGCTCCAGCTCCGGCACGCTCATGGCCGAGGTGGAATCCTTCTGCACACTGCCCATGAGCAGCGCGCGGTAGATCTCATCGTCCAGGCCCAGCTCGCGCTTGCCCACATGAATGAGACGTATGAGGCGCTGGCGAGCATCCTGATTAGCGGCGGTGCGGGCGGCGGATTTCATAGGGCCGCTCCCAGCGATGAGGGCGCTTCAATCCAGACGATGCCGTCGCGCTTCCCACGCCTGCATTTGCGGTTCCAATCCAGCCATTGATCCAGCGCCCTGATCGCGGCTTTCTGGTTCTCTGCCTCTGGAATCCCCGGCACCAACAATTTGCCCTCACTGGCACCCTTACCGTGTCGGGCGGCGACATCAATGGCACCCTTCAGCGCGTACCGTGGCCCTTCGGCGATCAAGATCGCTCCACTACCATCCAAGCTACTGGCGGGCAGATGGTTTCCGATCTCGATCAAGCCGGAAGCCCAGCACCAGGCAACCTGTGGAGTCATGTCGTAGTAGCTTTTGCAGCCACAACGAGGGCATGTCTTTTCCGTGCAACCACCGTATTTCTTGGAGGGGACATCGAGCCACGCCGATTCCATGCAGGCATGACGGCAGCGCGTGCATTTGATGAGGTTGTCGTGATTCATGCTTGTTCTCCCTTCGTTGCCCACAACCCATAGGTGTTGCGGCCCATAAGGGCCAGCACGCGGGGCGAGCGTCCCTCGCCCGTTGTGATGCGCCAATAGGTGGTCGGTGAAGCTTCATAGAGCGCCTGTGCAGCGTGCTTTACGCGCTCCATTGTTTGTTCACCGAGGCCGAAGGAAACGACGGTTTTCCATGAACCGTTGCTGTTGACTTGGAGTTGCAGGGGGCTGCTCATCACACGTCCTCCACTTTTTTGACGACAATGGGGTTGCCATATTTGTCGAAAAGCCCCGCCCTGCGCGGTGCGGCGATGAAGGTTTCGTAGGCATCCGTGCCGAACACGATCAGCGGGAACAGAAACCAGATAAAGGCCACCACGTTGCGCTGGTAGATGGCTATCGCGATGAAGCCCAGGACGGCGGTGAGCAGCAGCACCAATGCAGCCTTGTGTGCGATCTTCATCACGCGACCTCGACTTCAAACGGCTCGATGACGAAGTCCTCGACGCCGGTCACGATGGAGATACCCGCGATGCCGGATACAGCCGTGGGGTCGGCGAGCATGGCTTCCTTGTTCGGTTCATCCTTGCTACGGATGAATCGGCCCAGGCCCAGCGAGCGCAGTGTCTCCAGCACTTTATCGACACTGCGGATGCTGACGCTGGGCGGTCGCTGCCGCCACTTGACCAGGCCGGTGATAAGGTTGGCTTCCTTGCCGCCGCCCGCGAGCAACTCGGCGCGGTGCGCTTCGCACCAGGTCTGGATGCCACCGGCCAGCGTGTCGATGCGCGTCTTGAGCGCCTCGATCTCGTCCTTGCGCCCGGCGGTGATAGCCGCGATCTGGTCGTTGATCTCGGTCTCCACCCGCGTCAGCTCGCGCTGCGCATCGCCAAGGGCGCGGATGGCTTCAATCGTCAGTTCCTTGCTCTGGCACACCCACTGTGCCGCTTTTGCCTTTTTTCTGGTTGCCATGATGTGGCTCCTTCATTGATAGCGTTTTCTTGAGGTCTTTCATTAACTCGCGGATGCGTGCCAGGTTCTGTTCACGCACTTCCGGCGAGACCGGGGGCGGCGGTAGCTGGCGCGGTGGTGCGCGAGCGCCGATGTTGTCGAGGTAGAGCTTCGGCGGCGGCCAGCGATCGCAGACGCGGAACAGCACCAAGAAGGCGCGCTCCAGGCGCTCTCGGTCGAGCTGTTCATCCCACCGGCAGCCGTTGTTCCAGATCGCCTCCAGCCACACCTCGGCGGTGCCGACGATGGCGTCTTCTGGCGGAGTGCCCGCCAGGCGCAGGGCCAGTAGCTTCTGCAAGCCGGTGGCAATGACGATGCGGAACCAGTCAGGCACCATGCTTGAAACTCTCCAGCGCCGCGATGCCCGACAGGGTCTTGGACGTGGTCTTGCCGGTGGTCAGGCGCGGCGCACCATCGACCACCAGGTTGTTTACGGCGGGCCGATAGCCGCTGATTACTTCGTAGAGCCAGCCGTGGCCCTTGAGGGGCGTCTTGAGCCGTCCCGCATCGCGCGCGGCCAGCCCTTGTTCAATGGCCCACACCCAGGCTTCCTGTGGCGCTTCAAACACCTGGCCGTTGCGCGTGATGCGCCCTGCCTGGATGTCCGGCAACACCTCGTTGAGCAGCTTGCCCACGCGCTCCATCGTCAGTTCGCGGGAGTCAGGCCGATGCAGCGCGACATAGCGCACCAGGGCTGCGCCGAGCGTGCCGGAGAGCTTGAAGGCGGCGGCGAGGGCTTCACGCGCGCCTTCGTGGGCGACCAGGGCGTCGAGCGATAGGGTCGCGCCGCAGGACGGGCAGCGTGTTCTCATTGCATCAGTTCCTTCGCCCGTAGCACTTCTTTCCAGGCCACGCGAATGCCCTGGTAGTGGATGGAGCAGAGGCGGCTGCCATCTGCCTGGGTTTCGATGGTGCGGCCGTGGCCCAGCTCCAGCAGCGGCTTGAGCTGCTTGGTGCTTCCCGGCGTCACGGTGATGGTTGGCCGGTCGGTTTGGCCGGGGTACAGCGACTCCTGCACCACGCGGTAGCCCATTGCGCGCAACTCGCGGGCGACGCGGTTGACCAGCTCCAGGCGGGAAACGAACTCCTCGGTGAACACTCTGCTCATGACATGCTCCGTATGGGCGATGGGGCGGACGAGATGCAGGACGGCGGCCATGTCACGCCTCCTTGACGATGTCGGCGTCCACCACCGGAGCGCCGAGGTTGGCGGCCACGTTCATGGCGGCGGTGAGCGCGTTGGCGACGGCCAGCGGGTATGCCAGGCTCACGTAGGTGGTGGTCAACTGCGCCGACTTGGCGTTGCCGGTGCGGCGAGCGAAGGTCAGGCGTTCGCGCAGCGCGGCGATGCCTTCGGGCGTGATGACCTGGGCCACATCAACGCCGATGCGTGCCAGCTTGAACTTGAGGTATTCGGCCAGGTAGCCGTCCAGCGGCGGCAGCTCGACGATGTCGCACCGCTGGGCGACCTCGCGCACATCGGGGTCGCTCACCGACAGGCGGGCGCGCAGCTCCGGCTGTGCGATCAGCACCACGGACAGCATGGGCGAGAGACCGTCCTTGATCTCGGAAAACCGCTTGAGGTGCTTCAGGGTCGCCTTGGGCAAGCAGTGCGCTTCTTCGATCAACAGCAGATGGCGCTGGCCCGCGCGGTGTCCGGCGGTGAGCAGCTTCTTCACCTGGCGGGCGCGGGCTTCCAAGTCACGCGCAGGAGCAACGCCAGGTGCGACGGTGTCGATGATGGCCTGCACGATGGCCGCGCTCTTGAGCGTCTTGCCCTTGGCGTCGTTCTCCTCCATGTAGAGCACGGAGGGTTCGATCACGACCAGGTCGCGGCCTTCGCGCACCAGGCGGTCTTTGAAGTCATCGACCAGCGTGGACTTGCCGCTGCCGCTTTCGCCGACGATGCCGAGCATCCCGCCATGTTTGGCGGTTTGCCAGAGCGTTTCGCGCACGAAGCGGATGTCCTGGCTGATGAAGACGTCGCTGGCCTGCGTGACGTCGTTCTTGAACGGATCGGCGGCCAGGTTGAAGTGCTTGCGGGTGGCCGGGGTCAGAGTTTGTTTTTGCAGCAGCATGTCGGTTTCCTTCTTGGCAGTTGATGAGGAGGCCGCGTCGGACGTGGGCGCGGTGGTGGAACGCTCTGCGGCGTCTCGGTTTTTCGGGGTGCCCGCGCGGTGCTCGAACGCGGTGGCGATGGCTTTCTCGGACGCGCCCAGCCGGGCCAGTTCGATGCGGATGGCTTGGCGCAGAGCGGGCCAGCCCTTGGCAGGCTGGAAGCCCCAATTGAGGATGTCGGCCAAGGTTCCTGCGCTGATGCCCAGCGTGCGGGCGAACTGCGCCTGCGCCACGTTCATGCGCTTGAGCAGAGCCTTGAGCTTGAGGGGCGTGGGTTTGCTGTCGGGGTATCTCATCGGAACCTCCTCAGCTCAATCACGCTGCTGCCATGAGTGCCCGTTGCCGCCGGTGCGATGGCCCACTGATCAGCCCACGATTGCGGCACGTTGCCGTCCGGGAAGGCGGCTTTGACCTGGCTGTAGAGGTCGGCAGGGGCGGCATCGCCCAGGCGCTCCTTGATGGCGCGAACGGCCTCCGGCACGGTGAGCATCATCTGCACCGATGCGGCCTTGCTCTGGAGCTGTTGCACCTGGGGCGTTTGAACTTCCCCGGCGTTGGGTACCAGACGGCGCGGCAGGTCGGCCTGGCCCAGGTGGCTGTGCGCCACCAAGCCCTTGCCATCGTTGAGGTGGCCGAAGGGGCGGGCCTGCTCGGCGCGCTTCTTCTCGGCCTCATCCACTGTGGTGCCATCGCCCCAGGCAGCAGCGGCCAGCGTGTTCGCGGCACGCTCGCTGGCGGTCTGCGGCGCGCGGGCGTACTCCTCGCCCGCTACCGGCGCGGACAGGGGCCGCCCGTATTCGTCGAACTCGCGCTCCGGCTCCACTTGCACCAGCAGGGGTTCCGCGCCCAGGCGGTCGATCTCGATGCGCAGCGCGCCCTGCTGCATGAGCAGCGGTGTGACGCGCACCTTCTGGCCATTGCCCAGGAACTCGGCCCAGGGGTTCAGGTCGTAGCTGGCGCGCCGCCCCAGCTCGGGGTGAGCGAAGGTGATTTTCAGGTTGCGTACCTGGCGGGTCAGTTCCTGGCCCGCCATGAACCACTGGCACACCTCGCGCGGCGGCATCTGCACCAGTGCGCCGGGGTGGCGCATGATGAGCTGCCAGAGGTCGTCGCGCACCATCGGCTGGCCGCTGGCGCGCACCAGGCGGCAATCGACCTTCTCGATGGCGTTGGCGTTGAAGTCGCGTACCCAGCGGGCCGCCGAAGCATTGAGCTGCTCGACGCTCTCCACTGGCTCGAAGCGCAGACGGGACTCGAAGTGGGTTTCCACCAGGTTGTTGCCCTGCTCGACGCCGCCCTTGCCCCAGGAGTGGCCGGTGGCGTGTGTCTCGTGGTCAACGCCCAGGGCGTCGAGCAGGTTCTTGATGGCGAAGCTGGTGTTGGCGCTGCCCTTGTCCCACAAGAGCATCTTGGGTACGCCGTGCGACATGCGGTCGGACTGCTGGCCCCAGGTGTAGAGCAGGAACTCGAACAGGCTGTGCTGATTCTCGCCAGCGGCCTCGAAGTAGCGCACGTCGATGGTGCCGCTGGCGTGGTCGTAGCGGACGTAACGCCAGACCTTGAGCCGCACCTTGTCCATGCTGGCGGGCTTGTTCTTGTAGAACTCCTCGTCGCGCATGATCGCCTGACCCTTTGGCGTGTAGTAGATGAGGCAGAGCGAGGGGTCGATCTGGTGCAGGTGGTTGGGATGCAGGCTGCGCAGCGTGATGTGGTTGCGGGCGGCGGCCTGCGCCTTGGCGTCCATGCGAGCGGCGCGCAGCAGCGCGTTGACGCGGCCCTCGGAGACGGTTACGTCGATGCCGTTGGTGTGCGCGATGTTCATGGCCACCGCCGTGGGCAGCGTGGCCTTGCCGTTGCCACGGATGCCTTCGCGCTTGGCCGCTGCGATGAAGTGCAGCGTTTCCTTCGGCAGCGCAGTGGTGCCCGCGTCGGCGCGCTTCTTGCGGCCGGTGCGATAGCCTGCATGGGTGCGCAGCCAGGTGTAGACCGTCGAGGGGTTCCGGCCGATGAGGCTGGCAAAGTTATGCACCAGCTCGGTCGCGCAACCGTGCGGGGCCGCAGCGATGCGGTCGCGCAAGGCGAATAGCTCTTGCAGCAGGTCTGGAGCGAGTTGATGGGCCATATCGAGTTCCTGCGCTTCAGGCCGCTTCTGGCGCGTATGCGCCCAGCGATTTGTCGAAGGTGGTGCGTTCCTTGGTCAGGCCCGCTTCTGCCCGCGAGAGCGCCTGCTCGTACACCTCGGCGATGTGGGCCAGCGCCGCTTCGTACTTCGGGCGCTGTTCTTCGGGAATGTCCTGCGCAACCTCGAACAACGTGATGCGGCAGGTCTCCAGCTCGCTGATGGCCTGGGCGATCTTGCGACCGGCGGCGGCGACCTGGTCGGAAACCGGCTCCAGCGCGTCGGGCCAGTCCGTGTCGGCGACCACCTTCTTCTTGAGCTGTACCTGGAGGTTGGTGAGCTTTTTCTGCGTCTTGTCCAGGACAGCGTCCTTGGCTTCAAGATCGCCTTGCAGGCTGCGGATGGCATTCCGTAGTTCGCCCGCGCTCATACGGTCGATGTCGTCGATGTCCTTCAGATTCTCCAGCACGTCATCGTCGTGAGTGACAAGCTCCAGGAAGGCGCTGGCACTTTTCACCTGGGTGCTCAAAAGTGCCAAATTGGCAGATTTCGCCGTTTTGGCAGCGGCCTGCATAAAGCGCGCGGCTGACCTGTAGCTGAAGCCGAGGAACTCCACGCGCTTCTCGAACTCACCGTGCGGCGTCAGCTCGCGTAGCACCAGCAGGCGCTTGCCCAGCTCCAACAGTGATTCCACCGTGCGGCGCTGGTAGAAGCGGATTTCATCTTCCAGGGCACCGATGGTCAGGGAACCTTCGTAGCCGATTTCGGTGGCGATGGCCTGCGCGGCGGCCTCTTGCTTGCTGTGCATGACGGCGAGCTGGTTGGCGGCTGCTGTGGCGGCAGGCAGGCCCGGCAGGTCGGCGTCAGTGACGACTTCGGCGGCGGGTGCGATCTTGGTTGCGGTGCGGGCCATATGTTCTTCTCCTTAGTGATTGGTCAGGCGGGTCTGGATGTTCTCGATACGCTCGCGGGCGGCGTCGAGGCTGCGGAGGATAGAAACGGCGTGGCGCGCGAACTGCACCGAAGGGCGGATGCGCCCGGTCTCCGGGATGCGTTCGGCAAAGCCCTTTTCTTCGAGCGTGGCGACGTAACGGGTGATGGCGCTGGGATCGAGGCCGGTGGCCTTCGACAGATCGGTGGGCGTCATGCCGTTGGCGAAGTGGCCCAGCAGTGCAGCCAGGACATCGAGCACCTTGGCTGCTGTCTGGCTGGTCTTGATTGGTGTGCTCACGATTAAGGTTCTCCTGTGAAAATGATTTGCAGCGTGCGAAAATTCAGGCGGCTCGGTTCGGCTTGAGGCCGAGAGCGACAAAAACCTGATGCGCCTTGCCGCGTTTGCCCTTGGAGCGACCACGCAGCACCATGAACATGGCGTCGTAGTCCAGCCCCTTGCGGCGGCAGTAGTCGGAGAGCGACTCACCGCGAGCGTCCAGGTCGGCGCGAAAGGCGGCGATCTTCCGGTCGATTTGGTCTTGGGTCATGGGTTCGGCCTCTGGTGGTTTTGGTTGGTGATGGTGGTGATTATTTACTCGAACGAGTAAAAGATCAAGTGGTTTTTACTCATTTGGAGGTTTAATGACTATCGGATGCAGATTGAAAGAGGAGCGAAAGCGGCTCCGTCTAAACCAGACTGATTTCGCGGCGTTGGCCGGGGTGCAGATCAGCGCCCAGACCAACTACGAGAACGACAAGCGGCAACCGGATGCGAAGTACCTGGCCGCTATCGCGGAGGCCGGAGCTGATGTCGGCTACATCACGACTGGCGTGCGCAAGGGCGAGGAACACACCACGCCAGCAGCGCAGTTGCTGCGGATGAAGGTGTTAGCCAGCTTGCTGGCGGATGAGCTGCACAAGCGCGAGACCGGCTTGTCGGAGGTTGGCTTCCATGAGCTACTTGATGAGCTATGGCCGGAGTGGAGTGCCGATGCGACGCCAGAACCGGCGGCGCTGCGCGGGCGCATTGCACACGCATTGAGTGCAAGGGGGGTGAAATGAATTTGAGGGTTGTTTTCGCGTTGGCGGCCTGCGTGGGCCTTGTTGCCTGTGGCGAGGATGCTGACGACGTGCCGCCACCAGAGAAGCGGCAGGTGTCGGTGCTGGTGATGGACACCAGCGCGGCAGAGAATCCCGTGCTGAAGTTCCGGGCCGAAGACGTGGCCTTGAGCGACGTGCTCAAGAAAGTCGGGCCATTGACGAAGTCGCAGACCATCGCGTTGCGCTGCGAAGGCGGCTACAACAAGCAGCCGCCGCTGTATTCCCTCGACTTTGACATCGTCCGTGGCAACGGTGGCGCGACTGAGAACTTGCTGGGCGTTGTGGACACAGCGACCATGCACGAGGTCTGCGTGAAGAAAATGCGGTCGCACAAAAACTAAAAGCCTTTACTGTCTGCCGCCCATGCCGCTCGGCAAAGTGGCGGCATGGACAAAAGCACCGCAAACCGACAAGTAGCAGCGCTGGCCTTCGAGATCGTGCTCGAAGGCCAAGGCGCAACGCGCACCGCTCCTGCCCGGATGCGCGTGATTCCCGATGGGCACTTCGATGCCCTCGACGGCCGCCCCGGCAACATGGAGGGGGTCACGGCCAAGACGTGGTTCCTGGATGCCACGGCCGCCGCTGCCGTCACCGCCACCTTCAAGGCGGGCGGCGTCAAGCTCCCCATCGACTACGAACACCAAACCCTCAAGGCCGCGGAGAACGGGCAACCCGCGCCCGCTGCTGGCTGGATTACCGCGCTGGAGTATTCGCCTGGCGTGGGGATGCTGGCGCATGTGACCTGGACGCCCGCCGGGCGCGCGCACCTGGAGGGCGACGAGTACCTCTACATCTCGCCCATCCTCATCTTCGACGCCGAGACCGGCATGGTGCTCGGCCTGCATAGCGTTGCTCTCACCAACAAGCCCGCGCTCGGCGCGCTGGGCGAGATCACCGCGCTCACCAACGATTCGCTACGCCGACTGCCCGGCTCTGGCAGGACTACCAACGAGGAACCCATCATGGAAAAAACCAAGGTGCTGGTGGCCCTGGGATTGCCCCTGGACACCGGCGACGACACCGCGCTCGCGCAGCTCTCCACGCTGGTGCAGAAAGCCCGCGACCAGGAGCAGCAGATCGCGGCGCTCAAGGCCAGTCAGTTCGACCCGGCCAAGCACATCCCGCTGGACGAACACCAGAAGCTCACCACCGAGCTGGCCGCGCTCAAGTCCACCAGCGACAAGGCCGAACACGAACGCCTGATGACCGCCGCGCTGACCGACGCGCGCATCCTGCCGCCCAACGAAGCCTACTGGCGTGCGCAGCCGCTGGCGGCGCTGCAAGCCTTCCTGAAGGAAGCCAAGCCGCTGGCGGCGCTCAAGGGCACGCAGACCGGCGGCAACCCGCCTGCGGGCGGTGCCGACCTGGACACGAAGGACTCCAACGCCATCGCCCAGGCCGCGCTGAAGTACCAGCAGGAACAGGCCCAGGCCGGTGTCACCGTTTCCACGGCTGCGGCCGTGGCCCACGTCACGAAAGGAGCGTAAGCAATGGGCAATCCCACCCTCATCAAGAACTACACCGCCGAGGGCGACATCGCGGCCTACCGCATCGTCAAGTTCGGCGCGGCCGATGGCGGCGTGGCGCAGGCTGCGGCCAGCACCGACCTGGTCATCGGCGTGAACGCGGAACTGCCCGTGGTCGCGGGCGAGCGCGTGGACGTGGTTCGCGCCGGTCTTGCGGACGTGGAGTTTGGCGGCACCGTGGCGCGCGGCCAGCCGGTCGCGGCGGACGCCAACGGCAAGGCCGTGGTCGCCGCGCCTGCGGCGAACGTCAACGCACACATTATCGGTTTCGCCGAGGTCAGCGCGGTCGCTGGCGACATCGCCCCGGTGTTGCTCGCGCGCGGCGTGTTCCAGGGCGCTGCCTAACCCTCATCACAAATAGGAGATTCACATGGCAATTCGCCCGTTTCCCATCGACCCGAAGCTGACCGCCATCGCCATCGCGTACCGTAACCCGGACGTGGTGCTGATCGCCGACAGCGTCCTGCCGCGCACGCCCACCTCGCAGGAGTTCAAGTGGCTGGAGTACGACCTGGCGCAAGGCTTCACCGTCCCTGACACCCGCGTGGGCCGCAAGTCGGTGCCCAACGAAGTCGAGTTCAAGGCCGAGGAGCGTACCGATAAGGTCGAAGACCACGGCCTCGACGACATTGTGCCGAACGAGGACGTCGAAGCCGACAACCAGGGCGTCGATCCGCTCGGCACGTCCACGGCCTACCTGACCAACCTGGTGAACCTGGGCCGTGAGCAGCGTGTCGCTTCCAAGGTGTTCAACCCGGCCAGCTTCTCGGCCAACAACCAGGCCACGCTGTCGGGCACCAGCCAGTGGTCGCACGATTCGTCCGACCCGGTGGCCTCCATCGGCGACGCGCTCGACTCGCCGATCATCCGCCCGAACATCGCCGTGTTCGGCCAGCAGACCTGGACGAAGCTGCGCCGCCACAAGCTGATCGTGCAGGCCATCAAGGGCACGGCGCAGGGCGCGGGCATGGTGTCGCGCCAGGAGTTCGCGGAGTTCTTCGAGCTGCAAGAAGTGCTGGTCGGCGCGGGCTTCGTCAACCAGGCCAAGAAGGGCCAGGCCGCAAGCATGTCGCGCGTGTGGGGCAAGCACGCGGCGTTCCTGTACCGCGACCGCGCCGCAGGCCCGCAGGCTGGCGTGACCTACGGCTTCACCGCCGCCTGGGGCAACAAAATCGCGGGCAGCATCGACGAGCCGAAGATCGGCCTGACCGGCTCCCAGCGCGTGCGCTCCGGCGAGCGCGTGAAGGAAGTCATCTGCGCCCGCGACCTGGGCTACTTCTTCCAGAACGCCGTGGCGTAAGGGGGCGACGATGGCAAAGAAGGAACCCGTCCAGTTGCCGGAAGGCGAAGGCGACAAGCCGCAGGCCGAAGCCGTGCAGGCCGACACTGTGCAAGCCGATACCGCGCAGACCAGCGCACAACCGGAAGGCCAGGCCCAGGCCGAGCAGAAGGTGAAGCCCGCGCAGGGCGATGCCAAGACAGTCCGGCCCATCGTGCGCGTCGAGCACGATGGCCAGGTCTATGAACCCGGCAGCGATGCCTCGTTCGAGGTCGGCGGCAAGCAACTGCAATCCTTGCTCGACGTGAAGGCGGTCGAGATCGTGAAGGTATGAACATGGAAGCCACTCAAGTGAACGGCCCGCGTGTCACTCCGGCCGATGTCGAAGCGGAAATCGTCAGCGAGTTCTGCTTCACCGCTGCCGATGGCGTGCTCGGCGAATCCCAGCTCGGCACCGCGCCTGCGTCGTGGGTTGGCCTGGAGCGTGTGACGTTCGCCGTGCTGACGTTGCGCAACGGCACCAAGGTGGTCGGCATCAATTACGGTGCTATCGACCCGGCACAGCATAGTGCCGAGCGTGGCCGTACCGAGGCCCGCAAGGACGCCGTGAGCAAGGTCTACGAGTTGCTGGGCTTCCGCCTGCGTGACGAACTGGCCCGCCCAGTGCTGACCGAGGCCGATGCGCTGGCCGACCTCAACGGCACGCCGCGCCCCAGCCGGGCAAGCTGATCTTCCTGCCTCAACGCCACCTGGCCTTCTCCCTGGCAGTTTGCCCGCGTCGTATCCCGGCGCGGGCTTTTTTTCGGCGGCGCGCTGTGCGGCCCTACAAGCCCGCCGTACCCCTGTGGTGCCCCCGTTGTATAGGCCGTGGCGTTTGAGCGCCAGCGAATCGTTCGCAAACGGCCGGGTGCCCCTCTTGATGGTCTACGACTGGCAGCAGGGTGCAGCAGTGGGGACAAACCCTTCGAAACCGGCCGCTTGCCGCCTGCCCACCACCGGGCAAAAACTAAAGACCTTTACTGTCTCTGTGTCGGGGCACTCGGCAAAGTGGCGACATGGACTACGCCACCTTTACTCAACTCACCGAGCGATATGCCGAGCGCGACCTGCGGCTTATCACCGACCCTGACGCGCAGGCTCTGGATGCAGGCCGCGCCGAGCAGGCGTTGGCTGATGCCGCCGCCGAGATCGACGCTTGGCTCGACCGCCGCTACGTGCTGCCCTTGGTAAGCATCAGCGGTGAACCGATGGCCGCGCCGGTGGTGTTGGTGCGCTGCGCGTGCGACATCGCCATTTACCGGCTGCAAACGCTGCGGCCTGCCGACGATATCAAGGATGCCCGCCAACGCTACGAAGACGTAGTGAAGCTGCTCAAGGCCATCGGCTGTGGCGACGTTTCCCTGCCTGGCGCGAAGCTGCGCGCTGACGTGGCCGACAACCCTGCATCGCAATCGGCCGGTATGCCGCAGTTCGGCCAGCCGCCGTCGCTGTTCGGCCGGAGGAACCGCTGATGAGCACGGTCGGTGATCTGGAAAACGCCATCGTGGCCCGCCTGTCTGCGGCGCTCACGCTGCAGGGCCAGGCGCATCCGAAGGTGGATGTGCGTGCCTGGCCGGAGCGCCCACGCGACTACCGCATGGCTCATCCCCACGGCGCGGCACTGGTCATCTATCGCGGCAGCAAGTTCACACACCGCGCGACCGCCGGGCAACTGGTGACCTACGAGGACGAGTTCGAGATGGGGCTGATCTCGCGCACGCTGCGCGAAGCCAATGTTCCAGGTTCGGCGGAGGCTGCCCTAGGCGTCGGCATCTATGACCTGCTCGAAACCTGCCGTGAAGCACTCATGGGGTGGGTACCGCAGTTCGCTTCAGGCCAAGTGCGAATCATCAGCGTCGAGTTCGACGACTACGTCGAGGGCACGTGGGGCTACAGCCTGCGTTTTGCCATTCCCATGACCACCGTGGCCAACCGACCCCGCCCGCCTGGGCCGTGGGGCGTCACCAATGAGGACGCCGCACCGGCGCTCTCCGAACCCGCTGTGCAGCTACCTGAAACCACTTAAACGAAGGAGTGCTTATGTCTCGCTATCTCTACACCGGCCCCGATTCCGCCGTGACGCTCAAGGTGAGCGACGGCAAGGGCAACCTCAACGACCAGGACGTGCTGCTCTGGAACAACCAGGAGGTCGAGCTGCCCGCCGATCACGATCTGGTGCGCGTGCTGGTGCAGAAGGGCCGCCTCACGCCGGTGCAGACCGCGCCGGTGCAGGTCGAACAGCCCGCCACCACTGAACCCACGGCCGCGACCGAGAAGTCGGGCAAGACCAAGTAACTGAAAGGAGATTCCAATGGCTGCAAATTTTCTGCACGGCGTCGAGACCATCGAGATCGACAGCGGCCCGCGCCCCGTCAAGCTGGTGAAGACCGCCGTGGTCGGTATCGTCGGCACGGCGGCGGCCGGGGCAGTAAACACGCCCATCCTCGTCACCAGCGAGAGCGACTTCGCGCAATTCGGCCAGGACATTCCCGGCAGCACCATCCTCAAGGCGCTCAACCGCATCTACAAGCAGAAGGGCACGGTCGCCATCGTTATCAACGTGCTCGACCCGGCCACGCACAAAACCACGCTTGCTGCGCCGGAAACCGTGACTGTTGACCAGGACGGCAAGTTCTCGTTGGGCCATGCCGCCGTGGTGAGTGCCATCACGCTGACCAACTCGGCAGGCTCCACCACCTACATCAAGGACACCGACTACACGTTCGACCCGGCGACCGGCACCGGCCAGCGCATCAGCTCCGGCAGCATCCCTGCGGGTACCGTAGCCGCTCCCACCACGCTGAAGGCGTCGTATACCTACGCGAACCCGACACTGGTGCAGCCTTCGGACATCATCGGCACCATCAATGGGGCGGGCCAGCGCACGGGTATGAAGGCGTTCCGCGACAGCTACCAGCTTTTCGGGTACTACCCGAAGATCATCATCGCGCCGGTGTTCAGCACCCTCAACTCGGTGGCCACCGAACTCGGTGCGCTGATGAACAGCATTCGCGCCTTTGGCTTCGTGACCGCCCCCATCGGCACCACGTTCCAGCAGGCGATCACCGGGCGTGGGCCATCCGGCAGCATCAACTTCAACACCAGCTCGCGCCGCATCGGCCTGTGCTTCCCGCACGTGAAGGACTACGACACGGCGACCGACACCGAAGTGCTGGCCGACCTGGCGACTTATGCCGCTGGCGCGCTCTCGCGCAAAGACCAGGAGAACGGCTACTGGTGGTCGCCCTCGAACACCGAGCTGCTCGGCGTGACCGGCGTGGAAACGCCCATCGACGCGATGATTAACGACCCGAACAGCGAGGCCAACCTGCTGAACGAGGCGGGCATCATCACGGTGTTCAACAGCTACGGCACGGGAATCCGCTTGTGGGGAAACCGCAGTGCGGCCTTCCCCAGCGAGACGCATCCCAAGAACTTCATCAACGTGCTGCGCACGGCGGACGTGATCGCGGAGAGCCTGGAGTACTACACGCTCCAGTACATCGACCGCCCGCTGGACAACGCGCTCATCGACGCCATCGTCGAAAGCTGCAACGCCTTCATGCGCAAGCTCAAGGCAGACGGCGCGATCATCGACGGCAAGGTGTGGTTCGACCCGGCGGACAACGAAACCACGGAACTGGCGGCGGGCCACGTCACGTTCACCTACGACTTCATGCCGCCGACGCCTGCCGAGCGCGTGACCTACAAGTCCATCGTGAACATCGACTACCTCAACCAGTTGGGCACGAAGTCCTCCTGAACATCCAACCAATCTGAAAGGAGCCAATCGTGGCCGGTATTCAAGTAAACACGCTCAACAACGCGAACATCTACATCGACGGCAACAGCCTGTTGGGCCAGGCCGAGGAGTTCAAGCTCCCGGTGGTGAAGTTCAAGATGGCCGAGCACAAGGCCGTGGGCATGGTCGGCGCGATCAAGCTGCCCAGCGGCTTCGAGGCGCTGGAAGGCGAGATCAAGTGGAACTCGTTCTACGCCAACGTGTGGCCCAAGCTGCTCGACCCGTTCACCCCGGTGCAGCTTCAGGCGCGCGGCAGCCTGGAAACCTACACCAGTCAAGGCCGCACCCAACAGGTGCCCTACGTGGTGTTTCTCACCGCCTCGTTTTACGAGGTGCCGACCGGCGACTTCAAGCAGAACGACAAGGCCGAGTTCAGCAGCAAGTTCTACGCGACCTACATCAAGCAGCAGGTCAATGGTGCGGACGTGCTGGAAGTCGATGCGATGGCCAACATTTACAAGGTCGGCGGCGTTGACAAACTCGACCTGTACCGCACCAACATCGGAGGCTGACCATGAGCGACACCACGAAGAACACCGCAGCGCCCGCCAATCCCGCGAGCGTGGATCTGGCAATGCCGCTGGCCACGCCGAACGGTGAGGTCAAGACCATCAGCTTCCGGCGCGGCAAGGCCAAGGACATGGTGGCCGCCCAGCGCATCGAATCCGACCCGGCCCGGCGCGAGCTGGTGCTGATGGCGATGCTGTCCGAGCAGAAGCTCACCGTCGAAGACATCGAGGAGCTGGACTTGGCCGACCTGGCCATCGTCCAGGCGGCATTTCAAAGTCTGTGGATGCCCCGCTCTACCTGATGAAACCTTGTGGGAGGCGTGCGGACTGCTCGCCAAGTGGTTCCACTTCCAGCCCTCGGAAATCTACGAGCTGGAGTGGTGGGACTTTGAGAAGTGGGTGGGCCTGGCGGTGAAGCAGGCCGAGGCCGCCGCAGCGGCTTACCGGACGTAGCCGAGGCGGCGGGCCAGCCAGGCGAACGGAGTGGGAACCAGCAAGGCCAACCAGCGCAGCGGGAGGCAGAGCACCAGACCCAGGACGTAGCCGATGATTCCGCCGCCGATGGCTCCAGGGATGGAGGTCAACAGAAGGCCGAGCACCGTACCCAAGAACGCCAGCAGGTAGCCAACCACCCCGGAGCATTGCGCCCAGGGCAGCGTCATGGCGTCAGCGGTATCGCGTTCCGCTTGAGCGCCTGCTTCCTGCCACGATTTTTGGAGCCAGTCTTTCATGTCGAAGTCGTTAACCCTCGGAATTGTCTTTTCTTCGATGGGAGCCGGTGCTGTTGCCACCACCATCGGGACTGTGGTAGGCCACCTCGGCAGTATAGAAAAAAAGGTGGTAGAGGCCAAATCCAGGATGAAGGAACTTGGCCTGGAAACCGTGGACGCCTTCGCCGTGCAGAAGAAGGAACTGCAACAGGCCAAGGAACAGCTCCAGGCGCACCAGACTGCTACCACGTCCTTGGGCCGTTCCGTGGCGATGGCCCGTATCGAACAGGAAGCAGCTACCGAGTCGCTGCAAGCCTATCGCACCGAACTGGCCGGACAGACTGGCCGAGCCACCGATGAGCAGCGCGTCAAGCTCAAGACGCTGCGCGAGCAGGTCAGCCAGGCCGATAGGAACCTCAAGGAGCTGACCAAGGAGTTCAAGGAAGCCCGCGACAAGGGCCAGGGCATGACCGAGGGTGTGATGCGTCAGACCGAGCGTCTGCAACGGCTGCGCACGGCCCTGGAACAGAATGGCGTGTCCACGCGCAACCTGTCTGAACATCGCCGCCGCATTACCCAGGCCATGCGCAACGAGCAGGCAACGGTGGACAGGCTGACCACCCGCTACGAGAGGCTCAAGGCGGCGCAAAACGCGCAGCAGCAAGCCCGCGCCGACCTCAACTCGCGCTGGGGCGATGCGATGGCGGCCTACGGCACAGCGCGGGCGCTGGGTGCGCCTGTGGGGGCGTTCATCCGCCAGGACGATGCGCTCAACTCGCTCCAGGTCGCCATGATGGACAAGAACGGCCAGGTGGGCGGTACCTACGACGCGCTCAAGCGCCAGGCCATCGAGCTGGGCAACTTGCTGCCGGGCACCACAGCGGACTTCGTCGGCACCGCCCGCGCGCTCATGGAGCAAGGAGTGGCAGTCGAGTCGGTGCTGGGTGGCGGCCTGAAGGCGGCTTCGTACCTGTCGGTTGTGCTGCGGATGCCAACCGAGGAAGCCGGTGAGATGGCGGCCAAGCTGCGCGAAGCCTACAAGCTATCCGACGACGAGTTGACGAAAATGGCCGACTCCATGCAGCGGGCCAAGTTCGCCTTCGGCATGAAGCCGTCCGACCTCATGGCCGCCAGCGCCTACCAGGCGCCCATGCTCAACCAGCTTGGTATCTCCGGCATCGACAACACCAACAAGATGTTGGCCATCCAGGGCATGGCCGCGCAGGTCGGCCTGGAGGGTTCCTCGTTCGGTACTAACTTCTCGATGATGCTCTCGCGGCTGGCCAAGGGGCCGCAGATGATCGAGGACGCCAAGAAAGGCATGAAAGGTCACGCCAAGGGGCTGATGGAGGACGCGGGAATCACCTTCGACTTCTTCGACAAGAAGGGCAATTTCGCGGGCCTCGACCACATGGTCACGGAGCTGGAGAAGCTCAAGACCATCAAGGACAAGCTGGGCGACAAGGCGGCGATGGAAGTGGCCGAGGCCATGTTCGGCGCGGAAGCGGGCCGCCCGGCCATGATTCTGGCCGAGCAAGGCATGGCCGGGTTCCGCGCCGCGCAGGAGCGCATGGCGCAGCAAGCCAGTCTGCAACAGCGCATCGAACGCACCACGCAAAGCAGCAAGAACACAATCGAAGCCTTGGGCGGCTCGCTGGAGAACCTGGGCGCAGCCCTGGCCGGGCCAGTGGTGCAGGCGCTGCACCCACTCATCAATGTGCTGAACACCGCTACCGGCTGGCTGACAGAGTTTGCCGACAGCAACCCGCGCGCCACTAAGGCGCTGGGCTTCCTGGTGCTGGGCCTGGGCGCAGCGATCACCACCTTCTTCGCGCTGGGTGTGGCCATGTCCTTCGGTCGCGTGCTGGTCTCCGGCCTCCAGGTCTTCTCGCTCATGACCCGCATCGGCGGCGGCGCGGCCTGGCTGGGTGGCGTGCTGCGCGGGCCGTTGCTGGGGGCGCTGGGTGTGGCGAGGGTTGCCGTGATTGCGCTGGGCCGCGCCATGCTGATGAACCCCATCGGCCTCATCATCACCGGCATCGCGGCCGGTGCGTACCTGGTCTATCGCTACTGGACGCCGATCAAGGGCTTTTTCCTTGGCCTATGGAGCGGCATCAGGTCGGGTTTCGTGAGTGCCTGGAACGGCGTCACGTCGATTTTCACCGGCATCTGGAACCAGATCACCAGCGCCTTCTCTGGCGGCATCGCGGGCGTGGGCAAGCTGATCGTGAACTGGTCGCCGATGGGACTTTTCTATAAAGCGTTTTCCGGCGTGCTGTCCTGGTTCGGTGTTGACCTGCCGAAGAACTTCACCGACTTCGGTACGAACATCATCAGCGGGCTGACCAACGGCATCAAATCGGCCATTGGCGGAGCGGTCACAGCCATCGGTGACTTCGCCTCCGGCCTCAAGTCGAAGTTCACCAATCTGCTGGGCATCCAGTCACCGTCCAGGGTATTCATGGGCTTCGGCGGCAACATCGGCGATGGCGCGGCGCTAGGCATCCTGAAATCCGTGCCGGGCGTCCAAGGCGCGGCGGGCAGGCTGGCCGGGGTGGCGCTGGCCGGTGCGGTCGCTGCGAGCAACACTGCCGTCGCGGGGGTGAACAGCTCCATCCAGACGCGCCAGCCGGTTGAACCGCCGCGCCTAGAAGCGCCTGCAGCGCAGGTTCTGCGGTTGGTCGCGCCCGCCACCATGCCGCGCGTCGAGCTGCCGCGCATGGGTGTCCCGCGACTGGACGTATCCCAAGCATCCAGCCAGGCGGCGTCGCCTGCACCGATGCCGCAGGCTGCTCCGGCGCTGGCCCCGCAGCCTACCGTTTCCGTGACGGTGCCGCGAATTGAGTTGCCGCGCCTGGAGGCTCCGCGTCAAGCGGATGCCTCGCAACCAGCCAGGCCCGCCGCGCCGGTGGTGATGCCGCAGATGTCTATGCCCCGTGCGGAACTGCCACGCCAGGTAGCTCCGATGCCGATTCAGACGCCGATGGTGTCCATGCCGCCGCTGCCGCGCATCGAGTTGCCACGCTTGGAGCTGCCAGGGCTGAACATGGCAGCGTTGCCTGCGGCGCGGCTTGTCGCGTCTGTGCCGATGCCCCAGGCCAATGCACCCAGCCCGGTGCGTTTCGAGCTACCGCGCTTGGAGTCTCCGATGCAGGCCGCGCAGCCTGTTGTTCCCGCCGCGATGCAACGGGCTGGTGAGGTGAATCAGGTGCTATCACGCCGTGAGAGCGCGCCGAGTACGGCAGCTTCTGCGGGCGTTGGCCAGGGCGGGATGACGATTCACTTTTCGCCCAGCATCAGCGTGGGTGGTGATAACGGCGGCGGCGACGTGCGCGGCCAGGTGCAGGAGGGATTGAAGCTCTCCATGCGCGAACTGGAACAGATGATTCGGCGCTTGCAGGCCGAGCAACAACGGAGGGCGTTCTAAATGGCGATCATGACGCCGGTAGGCAATTTCGGCATGGGCACGGTGGCCCAGATCATCCATGAGCTGACGCGCACTCGCGGCGGCGTGTCGCAGCACGCGCTGCTGGGGGAAATCACCTTCGACCTCATCACTTACTTCGAGGGCATGGAGGCGAACTTCTCGGCGAACTACGCAGAGCACGCGCTCATTGAAGGCAAGCCACGTCTGCAATGGGTGGGAGACAACCTGGACGAAGTGAGTTGGAGCCTGGTGTTCCATGCCGGGTTCTGCGACCCGGAGCTGGAGATGCTCAAACTGCGCGGTGCAATCACGCGCCACGAGGCGTTGCCGCTGGTGTTCGCCAACGGTGATTACAAAGGCTGGTTTGTTCCTACCGATGTGCGTGTGACCACCCGGCAGGTGATGCGCGACGGTACCCTGATCTGGCTGGAGGCCGAGCTGACGCTGCGCGAGTACGTGCGCCCGGTGGTGCTGGTCGAGGAAACCTCCAAGCAGGAACCAGTGGCCACCGAGAAGCCTGACCCGAACGGCCAGGTGAAAAAGCCCGCGCAGACGGTCAACCGTGCGCCCGCGTCCAGGCCCGCCAGTGCGCCGCCAACCAGGAGCGCACGATGACGGCCATCGACTGCATCGAGCACATCACCCAGGCGGGCGAACGCTGGGACACGTTGGCCTGGCGCTACTACGGCGATCCGCTGGCCTACGGCCGCATCATCGCTGCCAACCCCGCGCTAGACATCAGCGCCACTTTGCCTTCGGGCGTGGTGGTGCTGGTGCCGGTACTGCCGCTGACCGAGTCCAGCCAAGCATTGCAGGATGAGGAGCTGCCACCGTGGAAAAGATGAAGGTAGCCACGCCCAAGGTGATTGTGCTCTACGAGAGCAAGGACATTACCGCCCACGTCGCGCCCGCGCTGATCGAGCTGGCCTACACCGACTTCATGGAAGGCGAAAGTGACTCCGTCGATCTGGCGCTGGAGGACGCCGAGCGCCGCTGGCAGGATGCCTGGTATCCACAGCATGGGGACGTGGTGCAGGTGCAGATCGGCTATGCCGGAGAACCGCTGCTGCCCTGCGGCGAGTTTGAGGTGGACGAGGTCGAACTGGATGGCCCCCCGGACGTGATCCGCATCAAGGCGCTGGCCGCTGGCGTGAAGCGCAGCGTGCGGACGCGCAACGGCCGGGCATACGAGAACACTACGCTGGGCGACGTGGCCAAAACCGTGGCCCAGCGCAACAAGCTCAAGCTGACCGGCACGATTGAGCCGGTGAAAATCGCGCGCGTCACGCAGGTGTACGAAACCGATCTGACCTTTCTCAAGCGCGTGGCCGAGAGCTACGGCTATTCGTTCTCGGTACGTGGAGACAAGCTCTGCTTCTTCAAACGGTCGGAACTCAAGGCGGCGGAACCTACCCTGGTGATCCGCCGCCAGGACGTGACCAGCTATCGCTTCCAGGACAAGGTGCGTGGCGTGGTGGCAGCGGCCACGGCCTCCTACCACGACCCCAAGACCAAGCAGGTCAAGAAGGCCACGGTGAAGGATGTCGAGGCCAAGGGCAACCAGCATAGTGCCGATGAGCTGAAGCTCAATGTGCGGGCCGAGAATGAACAACAGGCGCGGCTCAAGGCCGACGCGGCGCTGGACAGGGCCAACGAAGACCAGACCGGCGGCACCCTGGCCATGCCCGGCCAGGTGAAGCTGATGTCCGGGGTGAATGTGCGGCTGGAAGGCTTCGGCAAGATGGATGGCAAGTACACCATCACGCAGGCGCGGCATCGCGTGTCTCGCAGCTCCGGTTATGGCACCGAAGTCGATCTCAAGCGCGTGCGCGACCCGAAGCAAGGAGCGACGGCATGAACATGGCCACTGGCGGCGCGCGCTACAAGCAGGGCATCGTGGCCGAGTCCCGGCCGGGATTTGCCCGCGTGCGTTTCGATGACGTGGACGGCCTGGTCACGGCCTGGCTTCCTCTACTGCATCCCAAGACCCTCGCCGACAAGGTAGTGTGGACGCTGGACGTGGGCGAGCATGTTGGCTGCATCCTGGATGAGTTCATGGAGGACGGCTGCATCCTCGGCGCGATCTACTCTGACGCCGACGCGCCGCCGGTAAGCAGCCCGGACAAGTTCCGGCTCCAGTTCAAGGATGGCGGCTCGGTTGAGTACGACCGCAGCAACGGGGCCATGAACATCGTCTGCAAAGGTGTTGCAAACCTGGTCGCCGATGGTGACGTCACCGTGAAGGCTCCCTCGGTTACGCTGGACACGCCGCAAACTACCTGCACCGGCCAGCTCACGGTCGAGGGGATGCTCACCTACAAGGGCGGCATGGCGGGCAGTGGCGGCAGCGGTGCGGCGGCCACCATCCAGGGCGATGTCCAGGTGGACGGCAACATCAACGCATCGGGCAGCATCATGGATGCCGGTGGTAACTCCAACCACCACTCGCACTGACCCGGCCAGGCCCGGCAGAAACTAAAGCCCTTTAATCGCGGCAAAGGGCTGCACTGGCGACCATACGGGCATGGTTGCCATCGTCCCTGCTACTTCTCGCCCTGCATTCTTCCAGCCCGCTCTGTCGGGCGCGACTGCGGGCCACCCTTCCGGCCTTGCGAGTGATCGCCTGGGCGAAGTCGTGACGGGCGTGGCCGACATCAATCAGTGCATCTACATCATCCTGACCACGCCGAAGGGGAGCGACCCGCATCGCCCCACCTTTGGCAGCGAGCTGCACCTCTACCTCGACTACCCCATCGACAGCGCCCGCCCGCACTTCGTGCGTGAAGTGGTGGATGCGCTGGCGATATGGGAGCCGCGCATCAAGGTGATGCGCGTGCCGGTCACGAAGGAAGGCGATGCGGGTCTGCTGGTCGGAGTCGAGTGGGTGTTTGCCGACAGCGTGGAGGCCGAGATGTTCTCCACGCGCGTGCCCATGAGGAAGGTGCTATGAGCCTGCTTGACCGACAACTGCCGGAGCCGGACTTCATCGAACGCGACCCTGCGAAGATCACGCGGGAGATGATCGCCACCTATGAGTCGCTCACTGGCAAGACGCTGTACCCGGCGCAGGTGGAACGCCTGCTGATCGACCTAATCGCGTACCGCGAGAGCCTGGTTCGCGAGGCGTTCCAGGACGGAGCAAAGCTCAACCTGGTGCGCTACAGCCGGGGCGTGATTCTGGACAACATCGGCGAGAACGTGGGCGTGGAGCGCGTTGCGGCGGTCGCTGCCAGCGTGAAGCTGCGCTTCACCTTCTCGCCCGCACCGAACACCGCCACCGTTCTGCCGCAGGGCACCGAGGTGGAGGGCGGCGGTGTGTCCTTCGCCACCGCGCAGGTCGTGAGCGTGGCCGCAGGCGCGGCGACGGTCGAAGTGCTGGCTACCTGCACCCAGGCGGGCGTGGTCGGCAATGGCTTCGTGCCTGGCCAGATCAAGACGTTGGTGGGAACGCCCTCGGGCCTGATCGTGGCCAGTGTCGAGAACATCACCACCTCGGAGGGCGGCGCGGACGAGGAAAGCGACGAGCGCCTGCGGGAGCGCATCGTGGCCGCCCCGGAGACATTCAGCGTTGCCGGTTCGGTGGAGGCGTACCGCTTCCATGCCATGTCGGCCCACCCGGACATCGTGGACGTGGCCGTCATATCGCACATCCCTGGCGACGTGACGCTGTATCCGCTGACCAGTTCCGGCCTGCCGGGCGAGGCCATCAAGGCGGCCGTGCTGGCGACGTGTAGCGGCGAAAAGGTGCGCCCGCTTAACGACCAGGTCATGGTCGCCGACCCGGTGCCGGTGGACTACGCCATCGACGTGCGCGTGGTACTGACCCGCACGGCCGACGCGGCACTAGCCCAGGCGCAGGTCGAGCAGGCAGCGCTGGACTTCCGCGACAACCGGGTGCAGTTCGGCGCATCCATCGTGCGCTCGCAGCTCATCGACGCGCTGCACGTCTATGGCGTGTATTCCGTCACGCCCGTGCAGCCTGCGGCCGACCTCGATCTGGAGAAATGGGAGTGGCCGCGCTGCACCAGCATCAAGGTCACGGTGACGGGAGTGGCGCATGGCTGACTTCGAGAAGCCCTCGCTGTTGCCGCCCGCGCTCGTGGTCGATCTTTCCATGCGGGCGCTAGAAGTGCTGATCGCGCGCTTGGTCGAACTCGACCTGGCTCCCACGCTTGTCTATGACTTCGAGCACGTCACCGAGTCGGCGCTGCCGCACCTGGGCGAGCAGTTTCACGTCATGGGCGCGGAGGGCTGGAGGCTGGCCACCACGCCGGAGCAACGGCGGGCGCTGCTGGCGCGCGCCGTGGCGCTGCACCGGCATAAGGGCACGCCCTGGAGCATCCGCGAGGCGCTCAAGGCGCTGGGCTTCAACGATCTGGAGATCGAGGAGCGCCTGCCGTCAAACCGCTATGACGGCGCGATCACGTTCAGCGGCGCGGAAGCCTACGCCGCCTATGGCTGGGCGCAGT
Organism: Achromobacter sp. 413638; assembly: GCF_043119405.1. Lineage (NCBI taxonomy): Bacteria > Pseudomonadati > Pseudomonadota > Betaproteobacteria > Burkholderiales > Alcaligenaceae > Achromobacter > Achromobacter sp. 413638. The sequence goes on along the minus strand of NZ_JBICCO010000003.1, from coordinate 80,291 downwards.
TCCGTGTCATCGCCGACGCGGGCGACGAGCAGCCCATCACCTCGGCGCAGACCGCGCTCATCGTCGAGACCGTCAACGCCTGGAAACCGGCCCGCAGCCACCTGGTGGATGTGCGCTACCGCGCCAGCGAGACCGAGCGCGTGGACGTGGCCGAGGTCGAGCAGCACCAGGGCGTCATGACCCATGACGACCAGCACCGATGGGGAAAGCACTTTTATGACGGCGCACTGGCCTACGACCAGGGAGCCACCCACCTTTGGAACGGCGCGCTGCGCTTCAACGGCGTGGCCCTGCACAACGGCTTCTCGGCCACGGCAGAGGGTGCCCGCTACGAGGGCGAGCGCGAGGAAGAAATCCTGGAAGCCACGCTCGGCTTCTTCGACCAGCAGACACGCTGCCCGGTATTCGCGGGCGAGCTGGACTACAGCGGCATGGCTGACTTCGGGGCATCGGCTCCGGTGGCCGAGGACTTGCCCATGCCCATCACGTTGCGCCGCCACCGGCGCTTCGACGGCCGCCTGGCCTACAGCGCCCACCGTTTCGATGGTTCGGAGCGGTACGCCGGGCATTTCACCCACTTCGGCAACTCGGCGTACAGCGGCGACGTTGTCACCCTGTTGGAGGCGTAATGGAAATAAAGATCAAGGAAGGCGTTCCGCTGGCCGGGTACTTCCACGTTGACGTGTACCGCTCCGGTGTCCTGGTCGCGGTCATCGACGAGGAGAACCTCATCGTCAATGGTGCCAAGAACCAGCTCGCCCGCCTGATTGGCGGCGCGGGCACGAACCGGCACATCACGCAGATCGGCTTCGGCATCGGCCAGGCCGTTGCCGCGCCGGGCCAGACGGCGCTGACCTCGCCCTACATCAAGGCCATCGGCAGCGTGGAGTACCCGGCGACCGGCCAGGTGCGCTTCAACTGGAGCCTGTCCACCGCCGAGTTAAACGGAGTGGCCATCACCGAGTTCGGGCTGATCTGCGCGGACGGCACGTTGTTCTCGCGCAAGCAGCGCAAACCCATCGAGAAGGAGTCCGACCTGTCGCTGACCGGCTCCTGGACGATTCTTTTCTAAGGAGACCGATTCATGGCAAACGTAAGCGAAACCTCGACCTGGGAAGGCGGCATCTACCAGATCGAAACCTCTGACCCGGTGCTGGGCGGCCCCAATGGCATCGCCAACGTGCAGGCCAAGCAGCTCGCCAACCGAACCAAATACCTGAAGGCGCGCGCCGACCAGGTCGATACGGCCAAGGGCGGCCATGCTGACCTGCCAGCGCGCCTGGCGGCTATCGAGGCCGCGACCGAGGCGCTTGGGCCGGATGCGCAGGATGCCTCGCTGGCAGCCATCAAGTTCGCTATCGACCAGGCGAATGTCGCCAACCAGGGCGTGCGCGCGCTGCATCAATTCGCGCAGCAGGAAGGCGTGCTGGAGATCAGCAACCGGGGCGTTGTCAGCGGCTGCACCGTGACGAAGTCCACCACGGCCGCGCGCAACCTGCACATCTCGACAGGTACCTGCTTTGCACAGGGCCGCAAGTTCGCGGTGGCGGACGGTAACAACGCTGCCTCGGTGCCCAGCAATACCGGCTCGGGTGCCGTGACGGTGTTCGCCTATCTGTTCCAGGATGCCAGCGGCCTGTGGCGGCTGGCCGTGACGTCCATTGGTCAGGCCGTGCCGGACGGGTGCATCCGCCTCTACAACCTCACCGTGCCCGCCGGTTCGACGGATGCCACTGATCCCAACCTGGCGGCCGTCACGCTCACGGACGTGCGCCGCGTCGAGGCCGGGTTTCCGATCTTGCTGGACAACCCTGCCTCGGCATCGCCGCAGCTCGCGGCGCTGCCGGATTCGGCCTACCACGTCACCTTTGACGTGCTCTCGGCCAGCGGTGCGCCCGCCGAGGCCAAGAGCCTGGTGGTGGCCAGCCGTGCCCGAAACGGTTTCACCGTGCGGCTTGCCGCCGCTGCCGACAACGTGGTGGCCCGCTGGCGGGTCAGCCGCCTCAACGCCTAAACCCCTGAAAGGAGATCATCCATGCCGCAAATCATCTTGAAGCAGTCGGGCCAGAACTCGGCCGACTTCTCCACCAACGGTGCCGTCATCACGGTCGCCGGTGTCGCCGTCAACTGCGAGGCCCGCGAGGAGGACGTCACGCAGATCATCGAAATTCGCCAGCACGAAGGCGTTGCCCAGGAGGGCGGTGAAGGCGCGTTCCTGGCGCAGATCGAAATCCCCGCCCGCCGATACGTCGATGAGGAAGGCCCGCTCGGCGAGGACGAGCAGCCGACCATCGTGCGCAGCCCCGTGCCGTTCGACCCCAACCGCGTCGCGCTGACGCTGTGGCCCACCAACTGACCCAGGAGAACCCACTATGACCATCTTTATCAAAGACGACCTTCGCGCTTCGGTTGAAGCGGCCACTGGCGGCCTCGTCACCGTGCTCTACACTGCGGCCGGTCACCCGAGCTATATGAACGTCATCCCCAAGTTCAACCTCCAGGACATCGACGCATCGCTGGGCACTGGTGTGCATCCGGCCTTCATCGTCAACGGCGTGGAGAAAAGCGAATTGTTCATCGGCCAGCATATCGGCTGCGTCAAGGACAGCAACCTGCTGTCTTTCCCCGGCGCGGTGCCGCAGGTCAGCGCCAACTTTGACACCTTCAGGACTTGGGCAGCGAACAACGGCCCAGGCTGGCACATGATGACCAACGCGGAATGGGCCGCCATAGCCCTCTGGTGCTGGAAGAACGGCACGATGCCGCGCGGCAACAACCAGTACGGCCGCGACATCGGCTCACCGTGGGAAACGGCTCGGCGTGTCGATGGTGGCAATATCGGCGAGGCTGTCGGGAACGGGCGCACTTACACTGGCTCCGGCCCGGCATCGTGGCGTCACAACGGCCAGGCCAACGGTATCGCTGACCTCAACGGCAACGTGTGGGAATGGACTGGTGGTTTTCGCCTCAACAATGGAGAAATCCAGGTACTGGCCAACAACGATGCCGCCGACAACACCAAAGACCAGAGCCGCACCTCGACGCTCTGGAAGGCCATCAAGGCGTCGGATGGTTCGCTGGTTGCGCCGGGTACGGCGGGCACTTTGAAGTACGACGCTTCGAGTGCCAACGGCACGGGTGGCAATGTGCTGTCCGACACTGTGACCAACCGCTCCGGGAATGTGGATGAGGACGACTACGTGAACGGCACTAGCCAGGCATTCGAGAGCATGGGCCTGAAGAACGGCCTGACGGTGCCTGCCATTGCCAAGGCGCTGTGCCTTTATCCGGCTGTGGAGGGCTTGGGTGCTGATAATTTCTGGATGCGCAACCACGGTGAACGTCTGCCTCTGGCCGGTGGCTACTATAGCATTGGTGCCTCGGCTGGGGTGTTCGCGCGCGGTCTCAACTCTGCGCGAACGGTTGTTAGCGGCGACGTCGGCGCTCGCCCGGCCTATGTTCTTTGAAAGGGGGGTGCGGTAGCACCCACCAGCAGCGCAACAGCATGAGAAGGGTCTCCCGGTCGCGTTAGCGACCGGGCGATTTTTTTTTAAGGGGTGGTGCGATAAAATCGCCTGTGGGTTTTTATTGAGGAGGCGAGGCAGGAATGGCGATAGACAGGGAAGCGCAACTGGTACGGAAATTTGTGGAGTTTTCCAAGCTCCTCAACGTGTACCTAAACCACTTTCCGCGCCACGAACGCTATGCCCTCTCGAACAGAATCCGCAACGCCGCCTATGACGTCTACGACTTGATTGTGGAAGGTCAGAAGCGGTACCACAAGAAGACGTCCCTCACGCAGCTTGATATCGCCCATGAGCAATTGCGGATGCAGTTGTTTCTGGCCTATGAAATGGGCTATTTCAAGTTCACGGACGGACGCACCGAAGGCAACGCGGCAGAAGTAGAAGCGAAGCGCTGGCAAGCGATAAGCAAGCTGGTGGATGAGCTGGGCCGCATGATCGGAGGTTGGATACGGCATGAGCTGGCCGAATCGAAAGAGGCAGGCCAGCAGAAATGACCAGTCCATTGTGGTTTAAGGGCGGCCTACGATCACGTCTGCCTCTGGCCGGTGGCAACTATAACAATGGTGCCTCGGCTGGGGTGTTCGCGCGCAATCTCAACAATGCACGAACGAATGTTAACAGCAACGTCGGCGCTCGCCCGGACTGCGGCTTCTTCCTCAAACCTCGAATGGGGATAGTGGAGCCATAGGGATAGGTCGTCCTGCTTGCCCGCGCTGCGGGCGGCGAACTCGTAGTCACTCCGCGCTTTTTGGTAGGGGCATCCCGAAGACCAGCGCGGAGTTTTTTTTGGAATGGAGGGGCAATGAAACGGCACGGAAACCTGTTTGAGCAGACCTTCACCCGCGAGGCACTGTTCGATGCCTACGTCGAGGCCAGGCGCGGAAAGCGCCTGCGCAAAGCCTGCTTTTGGTTCGACATCCGCGCCGGGGCCGTGCTCGATTGGCTGCACCGCCGTCTGCATGATGGCAGCTACGAGGTTCGCGGCTACAAGCGGTTCCTGGTGCATGAACCCAAGACCCGCGAAATCTGCGCCCCGTGGTTCGGCGACATCGTGGTGCAGCACGCCATCTATGCTGTCATCCGCCCGATCTTCGAGCGCACATTCATCGACCAGTCCTACGCCTGCCGGATTGGCAAGGGCACGCACAAGGCTTCCGAGTACGCGATGGAGGCGCTGCGGAAAAGCCGCCCCGACAGTTACACCCTCAAGCTCGACATCAGGAAATTCTTTTACCGTATCGACCGGGGCATCCTGCGCCAGCTCATCGAGCGCAAGATCAAAGATCGGCGGATGGTGGACATCATGATGAAGTTCGCCGAGTTGCCGGAGCCGCTGGGCATCCCTATCGGCAACCTGCTTTCACAGGTCTATGCGCTGGTCTATCTCAACGCCCTCGACCACTTCGTGAAGCGCGAGCTGAAGGTGAAGCTCTACTGCCGCTACGTGGATGACTTCATCTTGTTCGACCTCGACCGGGAACAGTGCCTGGAACACAAGGCGCGCATCGAAGCGTTCCTGCACGATGAGCTGCACCTGGAGCTGTCGAAGTGGACGATGGCCAAGACCCAGCGCGGGGTGAACTTTGTGGGCTACCGCACCTGGCGGCGGGCCAAGTTCATCCGCAAATACAGCCTGTTCAAGTTCCGGCGGGCGGCCAAGAGGGGGAAGGCGGACAGCGTCATATCGCTGCTGGGCCATGCCAAGCATTCGCACTCGCTGGGGTTCATGTGGCGCACCATCCGCGAGGTCAATCCCGACCTGGTGCGCAAGCTGCCGCCGAAGATGAGGCGCTTCTATCCAGTCAGGCCGCCCTTGCCGACAAAGCAAAACTAAAACGCTTGAATGGCGGCGGGTGGGGAAAAGCCGGATGCTACCGTCTGAAAAAGACGGGCGACCCCACCCGGTGCTGGAACACCGGACGGAACCCCAATCAAGCAGCACAAGCCTGCAAGACCGGCTAAGGCCCGCCACCCGGTACCAGGCGGTTCTAGCCTACCAGAATCTGCAAATGATTTGCAGAAAAGGCTTGTTCCATGAGAGAGATTCGCTGTGCTGCTTGCTCCCGCAAGTTGGGAGAGGGGGTGTTCACCCGCCTTGTAATTAAGTGCCCGCGTTGCCGGGCGCTCAACGTCTTGAAGGCCGAGAGCCTCCCACCAGAACGCCGTCGAGCGTCCAGTATTGAAAGGATGCCCGATGGAAGGCTCCAAGAAAGCGAGGGCGCAGGCCCACTTCGATGACGTCCAGGCGGTGCCGCTTGTCCCCTGGGTGGGCGGCAAGCGCCGCCTGGCTCCGCATATTCTCCCGCTCCTGCCGGAGCACACCTGCTACGTCGAGCCGTTCGCGGGTGCGGCTGGCCTGTTCTTCTCCAAGCCGCCCAGCAAGGTCGAGGTGCTCAACGATGTGAATGGCGACCTGGTCTGCCTGTACCGCGTGGTGCAGCACCACCTGGATGAGTTCATGCGGCAGTTCCGCTGGTCGCTCACCAGCCGCCAGATGTACGCCTGGCTCCGGGAGACGAAGCCAGACACCCTCACGGACATCCAGCGGGCGGCGCGCTTCTTCTACCTCCAGAAGCTGGCCTTCGGTGGCAAGGTGGACGGCCAGACCTACGGTACGTCCACCACAGCCCCGATGCGCCTCAACCTGCTGCGCCTGGAGGAAGACTTGAGCGCGGCGCACCTGCGGCTGCACCAGGTCAACATCGAGAACCTTGACTGGCACGCCTGCATCACGCGCTATGACCGCGAGCACACCCTGTTCTTCTGCGACCCGCCGTACTACGGCACCGAAGGCTACGGCGTCGAGTTCGGCATGGAGCAGTACGACCGCATGGCCGAGCTGCTGCGCACGATGAAGGGCAAGGCGGCCGTCACAGTGAACGACATCCCGGCCATGCGCCAGGCGTTCAAGGGGCTGACGATGAAAAGCCTGGCCATCCGCTACACGCTCGGCAAGTCCGGGGCTGGGCGGCAGGAGCGCGGCGAACTGTTGGTGATGAATTACAAGCCAGGCGGTTGACTGTTCGGCCAGGTAGAGCGGTACTGGTGCCATCGCAACGCAAGGAGAACCACATGGCCATGCCAACCCTTTCACCCGCCGCCCAGGAGCATCTCCTGGCCATCGCCGCCACCACGCTGGGCCTGGAAACCCTGGAAACGAGGAACTCGGACCGCCAGGACTTCCACGACCTGGCGGTCTGGTCGGTCAAGGCTGCCCTGGAAGCTGCCTACCTGGCAGGAATGGTTGACCACCACCGGAGGGCTGCATGATGACGTCCATCGAGCAGAGCCTGGCCGACTACCTCGGCGGCTACACCCGCAACAACCCAGCCAACCGGGCACACATCGTCAACTACCAGGACTGGCAACGCATGGCCAGGCTGGAACTCGACCGCCGCGCCGCAAGCCTGCTGTCGGTGCTGCCGGACGAGGAACTCCGCGCCATTGCCGAGGGCCAAGTCAGCCTGCCCGAGCTGGTCAAGAACCTGCCCACCTGACCCGCAGCTACCTGGAACGAAGAAGGCCGCCCATGAGGCGGCCTTCTCGTTTGTGCGCGGCGTGCGCTTCTGCAATTCGCTTTCAACCTTTGACGCTTCACGGGCGGGGCGTTTATCGCGGCTCCGAAGCCGCAGTTATCGCGGCGCGCTTCAATGTCCGCCCAGTACCCAGACCAGTACCCAGACCAGCGCCAGTCCCGGTCCGCTTCGCGCCATGCCCGCCGCACAGGGCAGCATCCGGCGTGGACGGTCCTGACGGCAAAAAAATGATCAGCAACGGGAGACAACCATGAAGACCAGCAGTCGCTTCGCCGCCGCCGCGCTTTGCGCGTGGGCGGTCGCCACCGGCGCCCAGGCCCAGCAGGAACCGGGCATCACCGACAAGACCATCAAGATCGGCGTGTTCGCGCCGCTGTCCGGCGCCGGCATGGCCTACGGCTTCGACGTGATGAACGCGGCCAAGATGTACTACGCCAAGATCAACAAGGAAGGCGGCATCCATGGCCGCCAGCTGGAGCTGGTGATCGAGGACGATCGCTGCAACGCCAACGACCTGGTCGCGGCCGTGAAGAAGCTGACCGAACAGGACAAGGTCTTCATGCTGAACGGCGGCTCCTGCTCGGCCGCCGTGGTGGCCGCGCGCGAATACGTCGAGCGCGAGAAGATTCCGCTGCTGATGCTGAACGCCTCTGGCGACGGCGCGCTGTATCCGCCGTCCAAGTACATCTACGGCGCGTTCTCGATCTCGCAGCACGCCGTGGGCGGCTCGATGGTGCAGTTCGCCTCGGAACACCTGAAGGCCAGGAAGGTCGGCTACATCAACCACGATGACGCCTACGGCGGCTGGAACCTGGAAGCCGCGCGCGCCCAGGCCAAGCAGCTGGGCGGCGTGGACCTGCAGGTGCAGTCGGTGAACCCGAACATCACCGACGTGACCGCGCCCATGCTCAAGATCCGCGCGGCCAATCCCGACGTGCTGCTGCTGACCACCTACGCCCGTCCGGCCGCGCTGATCATCAAGAAGGCGCAGGAACTGGGCTGGAACAAGCCCATCGTGCTGGCCGTCAACGGCACCGCCGACCTGAAGCAGCTGGTGGAGAACGTCGGCAACAAGGACGCCTTCAAGAACGTCTACATCCAGGACGTGCTGTCCGACCTGCCCGGCGGGCCCAAGCTGACCTGGGTCTACGACATGTACAAACAGGCCTATCCCGACCTCGCCGCCAAGCCCGGCCATCCGCAGACCTACATGCCCTACGGCATCCCGCCGGCGATGGCGGTGGTCAACGCGCTCAAGGCCGCCGGCCCGCAGCCCACCCGCGAGAAGGTGCTGGCCGCGCTGGAAACCATGAAGTTCGATTCCGGCGTGATGGCGGGTCCGATCGAGTTCGGCCCGAATGACCGCGCCGCTCAGGAATCGGCCATCTACATCAAGTTCGACGGCACCAGCATGTCGCTGGTCCCGGGCGCCTTCAAGAGCGTCTGGCAGTACCAGCCTTAATCACACGGGCAGCGCCCGCGCGATGGCGCAGCATCGCGCGGGCCGCCGGAGACCATCATGAGTTTTGCCGATATCTGGTTGTTCCTGCAGCAGGGGGTGCTGTCGGGACTGGTGACGGGCAGCGTGTACGCGCTGCTGGCCGTCGCCGTCGTCATCGTATTCAAGACCACCGACGTGCCGAATTTCGCCCAGGGCGAGATCTTCATGGTCGGGGGCTACATCGCATTGTTCCTTACCCTGGTGCTGGGTTGGCCCTACCTGGTCGTGATTCCCGTCACGCTGCTGGCGGTGGCCGTGGTGGCCGCGCTGTTCCAGCGCGTGGTGATGGAGCGCGTGATCGCGTCCAAGGGCGTGGGCGTGCAGCTGGTGATCGCCACGCTGGGCCTGGCCTACGCGCTCAAGGGCCTGGTGCGCCAGAGCGGCCTGGGCGACACGCCGCGCTCGCTGCCGCCGCTGGCGCCCACCGACGCCATCATCATCGGCGACGCAGTGCTGACCCAGCTGGACCTGGTGATCTTCGCCGTGGCGGTGGCCGTGATGCTGCTGCTGTTCTGCATGTTCCGCTACACCCGCGTCGGCCGCGCCATGCGCGCCGTCGGCATGAATCCCAAGGCGGCGCGCCTGACCGGCGTGAACCTGGCCCGCATCCGCATGCTGGTGTGGGCGCTGGCCGGCTTGATCTCGTCCGTGGCGGCCCTGCTCATCACGCCCAAGATCCTGATCACCCCGGACATCGGCCACATCGCCATCCTGGCCTATGCCGCGGCCATCGTGGGCGGCATCACCAGCCTGCCCGGCGCCGTGGTCGGCGGTTTCGTGATCGGCGTGGCCGAGAACCTGGTGGGTCTGTTCATTTCCACCAACGCCATCGTGGTCGCGCCCTTCGTCGCCATCATGGTCGTGCTGCTGCTGCGTCCGCAAGGCCTGCTGGGCGGCAAACTGCAGGTGAAGAAAGTATGAAAACCAACCGCATCGACCACGCCCTGCTGGCGCTGATGGCCATCGCGCTGGCCGTGTTGCCCTTCTACGCCAGCGGCTATGTCATCTACGTCGTCAACCTGCTGCTGGTGTTCGTGGTGCTGGCCCTGGGCCTGCACCTGGTCATCGGCGAGACCGGCCAGTTCGCGCTGTCGCACGCCGCCTTCTACGGCGTGGGCATCTACACCGCCGGGCTGATCAACAACCTCTGGCATCCGCCCTTCTTCGTCTCCATCGTGGCCGGCGGCCTGCTGGCCGCCCTGATGGGCTATGTGATCGGCGCCCTGGCGCTGCGCATGCGCGACATCTACCTGGCGCTGTCCACCTTCGCCTTCGGCGAGGCCATGCAGTGGGTGTTCCTGAACTGGGATGCCGTCACCAACGGCTCCAACGGTTTCCGCATCTCGCCGGCCACGCTGTTCGGCTACGAGCTGGTGTCGGACATCAAGGCCTATCCCTTCGTCGTGCTGATCGCCGCGCTGCTGTTGTGGACCACCGTGCTGCTGTCGCGCTCGCAGCTGGGCTCGGCGTTCCGCGCCGTGCGCGAGAGCGACGTGGCGGCGCAGGCCATGGGCGTGAACGTCAACGCCGTCAAGCGCGCGGCCTTCACGCTGTCGGCGGCCTATGCCGGCATCGCCGGCGGCATGTACACGCTGTTCGCCTCCTTCATCCATCCCGAAAGCCTGGGCTTCCAGACCACCATCCTGATCCTGACCATGGTGGTGGTGGGCGGCATCGGCTCGGTGCGCGGCGCCATCGCCGGCGCGCTGATCTTCGGCCTGATCTCGGAACTGCTGCGCCAGGCGCTGTCGTTCCAGGAAATCATCTATGGCGTGATTCTCATGGGCTTCATGATGTTCGCTCCCAAGGGGCTGTTCGCCGGCCGCCAGGGCGCGCGCCGCGCGGCGGCGTCCGCCGTGGTTGCCGCCAAGACCAAGCAAGGGAGCGCCGCATGAGCCAGCACCCCCACCTCGAGGTGCAGGGCCTGACCGTCAAGTTCGGCGGCCTGACCGCGATCAACGGCCTGTCCATGCAGGTCGAGCGCGGCCGCATCCACGCGCTGATCGGCCCGAACGGCGCCGGCAAGTCCACCACCTTCAACTGCATCTCGCGCTACTACCGTCCCACCAGCGGCCGCATCAGCTTCGACGGCGCCGACATCACGCGCAAGAAGCCGCATGAAATGGCGGCGCTGGGCGTGGCGCGCACCTTCCAGAACCTGGAGCTGTTCGGCGCGCTGTCGGTGCGCGAGAACGCGCTGCTGGGCACCTACGCGCACGGCGCGGCCACGGCCGGCGCGCTGCTGCGTCCCGCCGGCGCCGAGGCGCGCGAGCGCGTCGAGCACCTGCTCGAACGCGTCGGCCTGGCCGACTTCCTGGACACGCCGGCGTGCAGCCTGGACTTCGGCCGCCAGAAGATGCTGGAACTGGCCCGCGCGCTGGCGATCTCGCCCAAGCTGCTGCTGCTGGACGAGCCCGCCGCCGGCCTGCGCAACCGCGAGATCGAGACGCTGGACCGCCTGCTCACCGAGCTGTGCGAACGCGACGGCATCACCGTGCTGCTGGTCGAGCACGTGATGCAGCTGGTCATGTCGATCTCGGATCGCATCACGGTGATGTCCTTCGGCGAGAAGATCGCCGAGGGCACGCCCGCGGAGGTGCGCAGCAACCCCCGCGTCATCGAAGCCTATCTGGGCAAGGGAGCCGCCGGTGGCTGACTATCTGCTTGAAGTCGAGGCGGTATCGGCCGCCTACGGCAATATCCGCGCCCTGCAGGACGTGTCGCTGAAGGTGCCGCAAGGCGCCATCGTGGCGCTGCTGGGCGCCAACGGCGCGGGCAAGTCCACCACGCTGAACGTGATCTCGCGCCTGGTCGCGCCCACCGCCGGCGGCGTGCGCTTCGCCGGCGAGGCCATTCACCGCCTGCCGGCCGACGCCATCGTCGGACGCGGCATCGTGCAGGTGCCCGAAGGCCGCGAGATCTTCCGCGACATGAGCGTGCGCGAGAACCTGGAAATGGGCGCCTACCTGCGGCGCGACCGCGGCGCCATCAAGGGCGACCTGGACATCGTCTGCGACACCTTCCCCCGGCTGCGCGAGCGCCTGGAGCAGAAGGCCGCGACGCTGTCCGGCGGCGAGCAGCAGATGCTGGCGACCGGCCGCGCCATGATGGCGCGCCCCCGCATGATCCTGCTGGACGAGCCGTCCATGGGGCTGTCGCCGCTGGTGGTGGAGCAGATCTTCGAGATCATCCTGCGCCTGAACCGCGAGCAGGGCATCACGATCCTGCTGGTGGAACAGAACGTGAAACTGGCGCTGTCGGTATCCAGCTACGCCTACATCCTGGAGAACGGCGAACTGGCGCTCGAAGGCGAATCCGCCGCGCTGGCTGAGGACGAGGCCGTGCAGAAGGCGTATCTCGGCTAGTCCCCCGAAGCGCCTGCGGCGCCTCCCCCCAAGGGGGCGCCGCGACGGACCGGCGGAGCCGGATCCGTGCGGCCGCGCTTGGGGAGGACAGCGGCATGCGGCGCGCGGCGCCTTGGGTAACGGTATTGAAGTGGGTGCGTGGATCGGGAGGAACGAGATGACGTCGATGCAAGACAAGCTGGTATTGGTGACGGGCGCCGGGCGCGGGCTGGGCGCGGCGATCGCGGCGGGCTTCGCGCGCGAGGGCGCGCGGCTTATCGTCGCGGACCTGGACGTGGCGCTGGCCACCGCCAGCGCACAGGCCATCCGCGATGCCGGCGGCCGCGCCTTCGAAGCCACGCTGGATGTCACCGACGCCGATGCGGTGCGCGGTTTCGCCGCCGATTGCGCGGCGCGCCACGGCAATATCGACGTGCTGGTCAACAACGCCGGCATCTCCGCCCGCGCGGCCTTCGACGATCCGCAAACGCCCGAGATCTGGGACCGTCTCATGGGCGTGAATCTGCAGGGCGCGTTCAACGTCACGCATGCCTTCGTCGAGCAGCTCAAGGCCGCGCGCGGCGCCATCGTCAACCTGTGCTCCATCGTCGCCTATGGCTGCGGCATCTCGACCGCCGGCTACGTGGTGTCCAAGGGCGGCGTGCGCTCCTTCACCGAAGTGCTGGCGCGCGACCTGGCGCCGCATGGCGTGCGGGTCAACGCCGTGGCGCCCGGCCTGATGGAAACCGACATGACGGCCGGCCAGCGCGCCCAGGACCACGGCACCGACTGGTACATGCGCCGCGCCCCCATGGCGCGCGCCGGCCGCGCCGACGAGATCGTCGGCCCGGTCCTGTTCCTGGCCTCGGACATGGCCAGCTATGTGAACGGCGTGGTGCTGCCCGTGGACGGCGGCTACCTCGCCGTATAGGAGACATCATGAACGCATCGAGTCCGACGCCAGCGGCGGCCGGCGAGCCAAAGGCCAGCCCCGGCAAGGCCCTGGTCACCGGCGGCGCCAGCGGCATGGGCCTGGCCATCGTCGAGCGGCTGGCGCGCGACGGCTACGCCGTCGTCATGGCCGACCGCAACGGCGAGCTGGCCGCGCGCGAAGCCGCCGCGCTGCGCGCGCAGGGCCTGGACGTGGACCATCGCGTCGTCGACCTGGCCGACGAGGCCGCCACCCGCGCGCTGGCGCGGGAACTGGCGCCGCTGGCCGCGCTGGTCAACAACGCCGGGCTGTTCGACGAGCGCAAGTTCTTCGACGTGTCCAGCGACGACTACCGCCGCATGTATGAAGTGAACCTGCTGGCCGTGGCGACGCTGACGCAGGAAGCCGCGCGCGACATGGCGCCGGGCGGCAAGATCGTGAACATCGCCTCGCGCGCCTACCTGGGCGCGAAGAACCATCCCCACTACGTGGCCTCCAAGGCCGCGCTGGTGGGCTATACCCGCGCCTCGGCCATGGAACTGGCGCCGCGCGGCATTCTGGTCAATGCGATCGCGCCCGGCCTGATCGACACGCCGCTGCTGCGCAACCTGTCGCCCGAGCGGCTGGCCGCGCAACTGGCGCTGCAGCCCACGGGCCGCGCCGGGCAACCGCAAGACATCGCCAATGCCGTGTCCTTCCTGGCCGCGCCGCACATGGACTTCATCACAGGCCAGGTCATTTTCGTGGACGGCGGCAAATCGCTGGGCGGATCGGGAGCATGAGCAGCATGGAAGGCATCAAATGGGACCTGGAGGTCGACGCGCTGGTCGTCGGCTCCGGCGCGGGCGGCATGGCCGCGGCGCTGACGGCGCGCGAAGAAGGGCTGGACGTGCTGCTGGTCGAGAAGACCGACCGCATCGGCGGCTCCACCGCCATCTCCGGCGGCGCGCTGTGGATCCCGCTGAACGCGCAGAGCGAGGGCGCCGGCCATCCCGACACCTTCGAACAGGTCTGGACCTATCTGCAGCAGACCGTGGGCGCCGCGTCCTCCGACGCGATGAAGCGCGCCTACCTGGAAGCCGGGCCGCGCATGATGGACTACCTGGTCGAGCGCGGCCACTTGCAGGTGGCCGCGCGCACCGCCTCGCCCGACTATTATCCTGACCGTCCGGGCGCAGCCATGGGCGGACGCTCGCTGGATCCGGTGGAGTTCGACGGCCGCAAGCTCGGCGCGAAGTTCCGCGAGCTGCGCGACCCGCTCAAGGAATTCACCGTGCTGGGCGGCATGATGGTCAACATCACCGACGTGCGGCACCTGCTGCGCGCCACCCGCTCGTTCACGGCCTGGCGCCACAGCATGAAGCTGGTGCTGCGCTACGCCGCCGACCGCCTCGGCGGCCGTCATCGCGGCACGCGGCTGCTGCTGGGCAACGCGCTGGCGGCCCAGCTGTTCCACGGCCTGATCCGGCGCGGCATCCCCTATTGGCTGAACACCGCCGCGCGGACGCTGCATCGCGACGCCAATGGCCGCGTGCTGGGGCTGGCCGTGACGCGCGAGAGCAAGACGCTGAACATCCGCGCGCGCCGGGGCGTGGTCATGGCCACCGGCGGTTTTCCGTGGGACGCGAAGCGGCGCGAGCAGACCTATCCCAAGCCCGCCGGCCTGTGGTCCATGTCGCCGCGCGACAACGCCGGCGACGGCATCCGCCTGGCCGAGCACGCCGGCGCGGCGCTGGGCAGCGGCTACGCCAGCCCGGCGTTCTGGGCGCCCGTGTCGGTGCTGGAACGCCCCGGCCAGCCGCCGCTGCACTATCCGCATCTGGTGTGGGACCGCGCCAAGCCCGGCCTGATCGCCGTCAATGCCCAGGGCGAGCGCTTCGTCAATGAATCGACCTCGTACCATGAGTTCGTGCAGGCCATGCAGCGCTCGCCCGCCGACGCCGTCCCGGCCTTCCTGGTCTGCGGCCAGCGCTTCATCGACACCTGGGGCCTGGGCCTGGCCCTGCCCGGCGGACGCCCGCGCCAGCACCTGATCGACGCCGGCTATCTGCTGCAGGCGCCGACGCTGGCCGCGCTGGCCAGCCGCCTGTGCGTGCCCGCCGACAAGCTGCAGGCCACGGTCGCGCGCCACGACGCGCACGCGGCACAGGGACAAGACCCCGACTTCGGCAAGGGCGGCACGGCCTACAACCGCTACCTGGGCGATCCCGAGCACCAGCCCAACCCGTGCCTGGCACCGCTGGGCGACGGCCCCTATTACGCGGTGAAGGTCTACCCCGGCGACATCGGCACCGCCTGCGGCATCGCCGCCAACGAACACGCCCAGGCGATCGACGACGCCGGCCGGCCCATCGCCGGCCTGTACGTGGCGGGCAACGACATGCAATCCGTGATGGGCGGCGCCTACCCGGCGCCCGGCATCACCCTGGGCCCGGCCCTGACCTTCGGCTGGGTGGCCGGACGCCACCTGGCCGGCGCGACTTCCTGACGCCAGCAACCGACAAGGATCCTTTCATGAAAATCTATTTCTCCCCCGCCTCTCCCTTCGTGCGCAAATGCCTGGTGGCCGCGCATGAACTCGGTCTGGCCGATCGCATCGAGAAGCTGCCCAGCGCGGCCGGCCCGGTCGCGCGCGACCAGACCATCATCGCCAGCAACCCGCTGGGCCAGGTGCCGACCTTCTTCACCGATGACGGCCAGGTGCTGTATGACAGCCGCGTGATCTGCGAATACCTGAACATCCTGGGCGGCGGCGCGCTGTTCCCGGCGGAAGGCAAGCCGCGCTGGCAGGCGCTGACGGAACAGTCGCTGGGCGACGGGATGCTGGGCGCCGCGCTGCTGGCCCGCTACGAAACCGTGCTGCGCCCCGAGGCGCTGCGCTGGGACGGCTGGTACGAAGGCCAGATGGGCAAGGTGCGCGACGGCCTGGCGCTGCTGGAACAGAACACCGCCGCGCTGGCGCAGCGCGTGGACATCGGCACCATCACCATCGGCTGCGCGCTGGGCTACCTGGACTTCCGCTATCCCGACTACGACTGGCGCGCCGGCTTCCCCGCCGTGGCCGCGTGGTTCGCCGCGTTCAACCAGCGCCCGTCCATGCAGGCCACGCTGCCGCACGCCTGAGCGCGACGCTCCGCTTTTGGGGCGGGCAGCGAGGACTGGGGATTCCCGCCGGGCCCCGGGCCGGACGCCCGCCTGGTACGGCGCCTATCGGGCCGCCGCTGGGCCCCTGGCGCAAGCCAGGGGCTTTTTTTTCGCCGACGCGCTCGCATCGGCTGCTCTGCGGAACTGCGCTATGCTGCGGCAACGCCACTTCCGGCCAGCCCCTTGCAGAAAGATCCGTTCCGATGAAACGCCTTTTGACGCTCGTCCTGTGCGCCGCCGCCCTCCCCGCCTACGCGGGTTGTCCCGCTCCCGAGCAATGGGCGCGTGATTTCCAGAAGAGGCACGCCGACTTCCACTGGAACGCCAAGCGCCACGACCCGGCGCTGTTTACACCCGCGTTCGACGCGGTGCTGCGCAAGGAATGGGCCTACGCCAAGGGCGAGGTCGGCCGCCTGGACTACGATCCCTGGCTCGGCGCGCAGGACGGCGACATCGCCGAGCCCATCGCCTTCGAGGCCGAATCCGTGCAGGAAGACGCGGCGGTGGTGGCCATGCGTTATGCCTTCGTGCTGGATCCCGGCGCCGCGCCCGGCAAACACGCGGCGCACCTGGCGCTGAAGAAGGAAGGCGCGCGATGCTGGCGCCTGGACGACTTCATCACGCCGCGCGGCGACTCGCTGATGCGTCTGTTCGCCGGCGATCCGGAGCAGCCGGAGGCCGGCCCGGCGGACAAGGCAAGCGGCGCGCGCTGACCCCCTCCGGCCTGGTAGGGGCGCATGGCGCCGGCCGCGCGACAGGAGTACATTGGACTTGCCTGGCCGGGCGGAACGCCCGCCCCGCCGGCACGCTCCAAGCCTTCAGTCCCGGACGCCCAGGGAGCCCCGCATGAACATCGCCGCGATTTCGCCCGTGCCCCGCGTCGCCGCCCCGTATCCGGCGCGCATCCCCCTGCTGGACGACACCCGCCCGGTCTGGGAAACCGAATTCACCGCCCGCCAGGCGCAACGCGCCGCGCAGTTGCGGGCGGGCCGCAATACGCAGCCCGTCTCCCATACACGCCTCGCGGACGTCCCGGCAAGCGACGCGCGCGCGGCCACGGCCATCGCGCCACGCGCGCCCGCCCTCGCCGCCTCGCCCGCACAACCCGCAGTCGATGTCGACCTGCTGCGCGACCAGCACGCGGATTTCCGCATGCGCCGGGCCATCGACGACTTCGTCGCCGCCCCCGTCCAGCCGTCCGCCAATGGCGCGCAGGACCTGGGCACCATCGCCGGCCTGACGCCGCTGCAACCCTACCGCGTCGCCATGGGCAATCCGCAGGTCCAGGAATTGCAGACGGCCGTGGCATTGAAGGCCGCCGGCCTGGGCATCCCGAAGGTCGCCAACATCGGCCCCGTCGAGAACGCCACCGACAACGCGCGCTACCGTCCAGGCGCGCGGACCTAGTCGCCGCCCCTGGCCCTGGCCGCAACGGGTCGGCCGCGGCGAGGCGGGTGAACGCCTGGCCCGTCATCGCACAACAAGACGCATGAAAAAAGCCACCCGAAGGGTGGCTTCTTTCATCGAGGCAACGCGCCGCTTCAGTGGAAGAACTCGGCGATCATCGTCGCGCCCAGGAAGGTGCCGGCGTTGGCGGCCAGCGACACGACCACGATCTTCCAGCCCAGCTTGCGGAAGGCGGGCAGGTCCTTGAGGATGGACAGGCCGGCCATCGCCAGGATCACCGTGGTGAAGGGCAGGAAGTTGACCTTGCCCACCAGCGCGATGATCTGCTCGGAGTACGGCAGCACGCCGGGGCAGCCGGCGGTCATGGCCAGCACCGACAGCACGAACACGGCCGGCAGCTTGGGGATCACGCGCAGCAGCAGGTCGGTCAGCACCACCAGCGCCAGGATGATGAGCATGCCCGGCAGCGCGTCCAGGATCGGCACCTTGTAGCCGAACTGGTTGCCCACCAGCGCGAACAGGCCGCAGACCGCATAGGCGGTGAGGCGATCGCCGAAGCCCAGCTTGGAGCCGTGGGCGGGCGTCTCGTCGGCCACGGCATCGGCGGCGACGGCCTCGTCGGCCTTGGCGCGCGAGAAACGGCCCAGCACCGGCTCGAGCTTGCCGTACAGCCAGATGGTGGTCGGCAGCGAGATGAACAGCGTGAAATACACGCCCACGACGGTGGTGAGCAGGTTGGCGGCGGCGGCCAGCGCGGCCACCTGGTGCGCCATTTCCGGGGTCTGCTGCGAGGCGATGGCGCCCACGCCGGCGGCCATCATGCTGCCCGAGCCCACGCCCGCGCCCATGGCCAGCGAACGCGGATCGAAGATGTTCAGGCTGGTGATGAAGCCGGCCAGCAGCGCCACGAACAGCGCGCCGATCACGGTGCCGGTGATGTACTCGGCCATCACGCCTCGGCCTTCCGGCGAGTTCATGCCGTAGCGCTCGCCGATGATGGCCAGGCTGGGCTCGCGGCCCACCGAGAAGGTGGCGCCGATGGCCTCGCGCTTGATGCCCAGCAGCAGCGCCAGCGGCAGGCCCACGGCCATGGTGCCGAAGAAGTGGCCGAACTCCTGGAACACCAGGGCCCAGCCGGCTTCGCGCACCTGAGGCAGCGCGCCGCCCACCATCAGGCCGAGCTTGGCCAGGAAGGGCAGCAGCGCGTATTGCAGATAGCCGCTGATGCGCGTCTGCATGGCGGTGTCCACGCCGGCGCCGGCGGGCAGGCGCTGGCCCAGGGCCGCGACCACCGCGCCGATGAAGATGGCCCAGAGCATGGGCTGCAGCACGATCTTGCCCGGACCGACCGCGAAGGTCATGCTGCCGATGGCCTCGGAAATGAGCACCACCATCAGGATGACGACAAGCATGCGGATGCGGCTGGACAGCGACATCGAAGGCGCGGCCAGGCTGGCGCTGGCGTGAGACATGGGATTCCCCTGGAGTACGTGAGTAGCTATTGGAAGAAAGCGGGCGGATCCGCGCGCGCATCCGCCGGCATCCGCCGCGTCCTCCCTGGACGCGCGCGAACGCGCAGGGGCGATTTTCGCCCCGCGCCCACCCCGCAACCATGACATCGCCCGCGCAGAAACGTTGCGTAAAATGCAACGGTTGAATGTTTCCTGGGAATTTCTTGCATGAACAGCCAGAAAGCCTGGGTAAACCCTGAAGGGAAGTGTGGGTTTGCCGCCGCAATCCTGCCCTGTTGAAGCCCGCCGCCCTGCTCTTGCATCTGGATCCCCCGCCATGGACGAAACCCTGGACGCCCGCCGCACCCACTATTTCATGCAGGTCATGAGCCGAGGCTCGGTGCGCGGCGCGGCCGAGCTGCTGGAGATGGACCCGTCCGCCGTCAGCCGGGCCATCGCCGCGCTGGAGCGCGATTGCGGCATGGCCCTGTTCGAGCGGCGCGGACGCGGCCTGGTGCCGACCGACGCCGGCCACATGCTGGCGCGCTACGTGAAACGGCAGCAGGACATCCAGGACAGCTTCTTCTCCGAGATCGACAGCCTGCGCAAGGCCGAGCGCGGCCATATCGACCTGGTGCTGGGCGAAGGCTTCGTGGAAATGATGTTCGACCGCGTGCTGCCGGGCTACTGGCGCAGCCATCCCGAGGTCACGCTGGACATCGACGTGGCGCGCACCTCCGAGATCGCGCAGCGCATCATCGACGACCAGGCCTATATCGGCCTGGTGTTCCAGCCGCCCAACGACGCGCGGCTGCGCACGCATTACTCGCGGCCCGAGCCCATCCGCGCCATCGTGCGCGACGACCATCCGCTCACCCGCCTGCGCCGGCCGCTGCTGCTGACCGATCTGGCCGACTATCCCGGCGCCGCCATGCAGGAAGGCTTCGGCGTGCGCCAGCACATCCAGGCCGCCGAGATCAGCGAACAGGTGCGGCTGCGCAATGTGCTGACCACCTCGTCCTTCAAGGCGCTGTGGCAGTTCGCCGCCACCGGCATCGGCTACGCGCTGACTCCGCCCATCGCCGTCACCGCCGACCTGCGCGCGCAGCGCCTGGCCAGCCTGCCGCTGTCCAATCCGATCCTGAACCAGGGCAGCCTGCAGGTGCTGAGCCGGGCCGGCCGCCATGTGTCCCCGGCCGCGCGGGAGCTGCTGGACCATATCGTGCGCGGCATTGCCCTGCCGGACGGCGCGACATCTGCTACGCCCGATTGAGCCGCAGCTGCGCCTGCCACGCGGCGCCACGCCGGCCTACATTGCCTGGACGACATCACGACAGGAGCAGGGCATGCGGGCTTTCTTGCGCACGGTCAAGACCGTGTTGTGGGGGTTTCTCGGAATACGCCGCCGGCGCGATTACGATGCCGACATCGCGGGCAACAAGCCCGGCCACGTCATCGCGACGGGGCTGTTGATGGCGGCCGTGCTGGTGACGCTGCTGGTGGCGGCCGCCCGCTGGGCGGTGCGCGCGGCGCTGTGAAATCCGGCGGTCAGCCGGTACGTGACCCCGCGCTGCAAGCCCAGGCTGGAACCGGCGCCTGCCGCCACTGCGGCCGTACCAGCGCGCGCCCGGTCATATGCTTATCGCCCGCATGACCTTATTACCAGAATGACTTAGACGCTCATCGTGGCTGCCTGCTACGGTTATGAATCCTCCCGTGGACGCGCCGCGCCCGGCGCTCCGGCAGGACACCAAGAACCGAAAGACTTCAAGGGCAGTAGACATGTACGTGTATGACCCGGTCGACCAGCAGCTCGTCGAGCAGCGCGTGGCGCAGTTTTCGGACCAGACGCGCCGCTTCCTGGACGGCCAGCTCACCGAAGACGAATTCCGCGTGCTGCGCCTGCAGAACGGCCTGTACATCCAGCGCCACGCGCCCATGCTGCGCGTGGCCATCCCCTACGGCATCCTGGCCTCGCGCCAGCTGCGCACGCTGGCGCACATCGCCCGCAAGTGGGATCGCGGCTACGGCCATTTCAGCACCCGCCAGAACATCCAGTTCAACTGGCCCAAGCTCGAGGACGTGCCCGAGATCCTGGCCGAGCTGGCCACGGTGCAGATGCACGCCATCCAGACCAGCGGCAACTGCATCCGCAACACCACCACCGACCACTTCGCCGGCATCGCGCCCGATGAGCTGGTGAACCCGCTGGTGTGGTGCGAGATCATCCGCCAGTGGTCCACGCTGCATCCGGAATTCGCCTTCCTGCCGCGCAAGTTCAAGATCGCCGTGAGCGGCGCCGTGCAGGACCGCGCCGCCGTCGGCGTGCACGACATCGGCCTGCAGGCGGTCGAGCGCGACGGCAAGCTGGGCTTTCGCGTCTGGATCGGCGGCGGCATGGGCCGCACGCCCATCGTCGGCAAGCTGATCAATCCCTTCGTCGAATGGCAGGACCTGCTGACCTACCTGCAGGCCGCGCTGCGCGTCTACAACCTGCATGGCCGCCGCGACAACAAGTACAAGGCGCGCATCAAGATCCTGGTCAAGGACCTGACGCCCGAGGTGTACGCGCAACAGGTCGACGAGGAATGGCAGACCATCAAGGGCGGCCCGGACACCATCAGCCAGGCCTTCGTCGACCAGATCGCCGGCCGCTTCGTCTGGCCGCAATATGATCCGGCGGCCAGGGACGAGCCCGATCATTCGGCCGAGCTGGCCGCCGCCGACAAGCGTTACGCGCGCTGGCTGCGCACCAACGTGCACGCGCACAAGGTGCCCGGCTACGCCGCCGTCACCGTCTCGCTCAAGGCCACCGGCGTGCCGCCCGGCGACATCACCGCCGACCAGATGGACGCGGTCGCCGCGCTGGCCGACGAGCACGGTTTCGGCGAGCTGCGCGTGTCGCACGAACAGAACCTGATCCTGGCCGACGTGCGCCGCTCGCGCCTGCATGAACTCTGGCAACAGCTGGAATCGCTGAACCTGGCCACGCCCAACGTGGGCCTGCTGACCAACATCATCGCCTGTCCGGGCGGGGACTTCTGCGCGCTGGCCAATGCCGTCTCCATCCCGGTGGCCGAAGCCATCCAGCGCCAGTTCGACGACCTGGACTATCTGTTCGAGATCGGCGAGCTGGACCTGAACATCTCGGGCTGCATCAACTCTTGCGGCCATCACCACGTCGGCCACATCGGCATCCTGGGCGTGGATAAGGCCGGCGAGGAGTGGTATCAGGTGACCATCGGCGGACGCCAGAACGGCGCGGCCCGGCCGCTGCCCGATATCGAATCCACGCGTGGCGGCGGCGCGGCGGTGGGCAGGATCATCGGCCCCTCGTTCGCGCGCGACCAGGTGCCCGGCGTGGTCGACCGGCTGATCCAGACCTATCTCGGCCTGCGCGACAGCGAGGCCGAACGCTTCATCGACGTGGTCGACCGCGTCGGCATCGATCCCTTCAAGCAGGACGTGTACGCCGATCCCGCTTTCGCCAAGCCCGCGCAGGAGCCCGCCCATGTCTGAGGTCTTTGCCCACGACGCGCCCGGCCCGCACCTGATCCGCGACGGCCGGCTGGAAACCGACACGGCGCGCCTGTTCGCGCCCGATCCCGAAGTCGCCGCCGAAGGTCAGGTGCCGCGCGACGAGCCCGACTGGATCGTGCCGCTGTCCACCTGGAAGACCTCGCGCGCCACGCTGCGCCGTCACCATCATCCGGTGGCCGTGCTGCTGGAACCCGACGCCGACCTGCGCGAGCTGGCCGACGCCGACGGCACGCTGAATCCGTCCGGCATCGCCTTCATCGCGGTGGACTTTCCCATCTATACCGACGGCCGTGGCTATTCGCTGGCGCAGCTGCTGCGCACGCGCTATCAATGGCAAGGCGAGCTGCGCGCGGTCGGCGACGTGATGATCGACACCATCCACTATCAGGCGCGGGTGGGCTTCAACAGCTTCCTGGTCAAGCCCGGCCACGATCCGCACAAGGCGCTGGCCGCGTTCAATACCTTCACGGTGCATTACCAGAAGACGTATCCGGCGCCGACTGCGGCATAAGCCACAGGATCCTCCGCCGGGCCTGGACAATGCCAAGCCTGGCGGAAGCGCCGATCTCAGGCCAGCGTCGGAAACCGCGTCGCGATATCGTCGCCGGTGAACCGCGCCACCCAGCCCGCCGGATCGTTGAACAGGCGGATACAGGTGAAGGCCGGGCTCGAACCCATGTCGAACCAATGCCGGATGCCGGCCGGCACCGAAATCAGATCGTCCTGCTCGCACAGCGCCGCGTACACGCGGCCTTCGGCGTGCAGCACGAACAGGCCGCTGCCGGCGACGAAGAAACGCACCTCGTCGTCGGCATGCGTATGCTCGGCCAGGAACTTGGCGCGCAGCGCCGCGCGCTCGGGATGGGACGGGTCCAGGCTGACCACGTCCACGCTGCGGTAGCCGCGCTCGGCGACCAGCCGGTCGATCTGTTCCCGATAGGCCGCCAGCACATCCTCCGGCGCCGCGCCGGGCGCCAGCGGCGCCTGCGCGCGCCAGCGCTCGAAGCGCACGCCGATGGCGGCCAGCTCGCGGCCGATCTCGCCGGCGTCGCGCAATGTGCGCCCTTGATCAGGCGCGTCCTCGGAATAGATGGTCAGCGAGGACATGAACGGCTTACCAGGAGGTGGCGTAGGCGCCGGGGAACTGCCTGGCGACGAAGGCCTTGACCTCATCGGACTGGTAGGCCTTGATGAAGCGGGCGATGCGCGGATCGCTCTTGTTGTCCTCGCGCGCGGCGATGACCACGGGCGCGAAGGGCGCGTCCTTGCTTTCCAGCGCCAGCGCATCCTTGGCGGGCGACAGGCCGGCCGGGATGGCGTAGGCCGAGTTCACGGCGGCGGCGTCCACGTCCTTGAGCGAGTGCGGCAGCTGCGCGGCCTCGATCTCGATGAACTTCAGGTTCTTGGGATTCTCGGCGATATCGAAAAGCGAGGCGGTCACGGTCACGCCCGGCTTGAGCGTGATCAGCCTGGCGGCCTGCAGCACCAGCAGGGCGCGCGCGCCATTGGTCGGATCGTTGGGAATGGCGACCTTGGCGCCCGGCGGCAAGTCGTCCAGCTTGGACACGCGCTTGGAATAGATGCCCATCTGCTGCACCACGGCGGTGGCGACCGGCACCAGGTGATAGCCGCGCGCCTTGTTCTGCGCGTCCAGGAAGGGCTTGTGCTGGTAGATGTTCAGGTCCAGCTCCTTGGCATCCAGCGCCGCGTTGGGCTGGATGAAGTCGCTGAATTCCACCAGCTTGACCTTCAGGCCGTCCCTGGCCGCGACCTCGCGCACCACCTCGCCGATCTGCGCGTGCGGACCGACGGTGACGCCGACCTTGAGTTCGGCGTCCTGGGCCGAGGCCGGCGTTGCGACGGTGCCGGCGGCGAAGCCGAGCAGGACGGACAGTAGGGCCAGGGAGCGGCGCAGGCGCATGGGAGTTCTCGCGAGACGGGAGTCGAAGGAAGCCTGGGATTCTAGATAGCGTCCCTCAAAACCGGAAGCGATGAATTTTCATATTCATATGCCCATTCGAATATAAGGACGCGGCCATGACAAGCGCGCCGCGCCGCGACACAATAGCGGCTGCCTTCATCGACCCGGCGCGCACTCGCCGCGCCCGCATGCCCATGTCCACCGCTACCGAACTCCATCCCCTGGCGCGCGCCCTGCTGGCCGACCACTATGCCGCCGTCGACGCCGACCTGCCCGCTTTGCTAGACCTGCTGTTCGCCCGCAGCGCCGGCGAAGACTGGCACAAGGCCGGCACCTTCAAACACCATCTGTTGGGCGTCTACCGCACGCTGGCGCTGTGGAACCAGCCGCGCGAAGTGCGGCTGCTGGGCCTGTTCCACAGCGTGTACGGCAATGAGTACGTGGACCTCACCCTGTTCGACCGCGAACGCGAGCGCAACACGCTGCGCGCGGCGCTGGGCGAGGAAGCCGAGGAATGGGTCAGTCTGTTCTGCGCCATGCCGCGCACGAAATTCGTGCAGGCCGTGCTGCAGGGCCAGGGCGCCGGTCCCGAGGGACTGGCGCTGGAAGGCGCCGACGGCCAGGTCCACACGCTGACGCCGCGCCAGGTGGCCGCCTTCATCGTGGTATCGGCCGCCGACATCGGCGAGCAATGGCACAGCTGGCAGGACGAGATCTTCGCCGGCTATCCGCAGCAGCAGCGCCGCGACCTGAAGACGCATTGGGCCGCCTCGCTCTGGCCCGGTCCGCTCAAGCCGCCGTCGAACATCCTGTCCATGCTGTCGCACCTGCTGGCGCCGCTGTCGCGGCTGGCGGACGGCACCGGCATCCCGGTGCCGCCGGCCTTCGACCATTGCCGCGCCACGCTGACGCCGCGCGACGAGGCCGCGGCCAGCGCGCTGTACTGGCAGGTGGTGACCCGCATGCAGCCGCTGACCGAGATGGACAGCGCCCGCCACATGCTGGAAGCGGCCGTCGAGCACAATCCCTGGGTCGGCGAGCCGCGCCTGATGCTGGCGCAGCTGGCGCTGACGGCGGGCGATTTCGAGGCGGCCGAACGCCACGCCGCGGCCGGACTGGCGGCGCTGCAGGCCTGGGGCACGGCCTGGGACAAGCGCATCGAATGGGCCGGCTGGATGGCCTGGGCCCGCATCGAACTGCAGAACGCACGCGCGCGCCGCTGGCCGGAGAACCTGGCCGCGCTCAACGGGCTGGGACTGGTGGAATGACCCTACATGCCCGCCCAATGCGGGCCGGGCACGTTGATATCGAACATTTCCAGCACGCGGGCCACGGTGTGGTCCACCATTTCCTCGATGCTGGCCGGCCGGTGATAGAACGCCGGCAAGGGCGGGAACACGATGCCGCCCATCTCGGTGACGGCGGTCATGTTGCGCAGGTGCGCCAGGTTGAACGGCGTCTCGCGCACCATCATCACCAGGCGCCGACGCTCCTTGAGCGTGACGTCGGCGGCGCGCGTGATGAGATTGTCGGACAGGCCGTGGGCCACGGCCGCCAGCGTGCGCATCGAGCAGGGCACGATCACCATGCCGGCGGTCTGGAACGCGCCGCTGGCCAGCGTGGCGCCCACGTCGCGGATGCTGTGTACATGGTCTGCCAGCGCATAGACGTCGTGGCGGCCCACGTCCAGCTCATGCTTGATGTTGAGCACGCCGGACGCCGAGATCACCAGGTGCGACTCGACATCCTCCACGCCGCGCAGCGCCTGCAGCATGCGCACCGCGTACAGGGCGCCCGTGGCGCCCGTGATGCCGACGACGAGACGACGCACGGGATCAGGCCGTGGCGCCGGATTGCTCAAGCAGGGTCTTGAGCTCGCCGGACTCGTTCATCTCGGCCATGATGTCCGAGCCGCCGACGAATTCGCCGGACACGTACAGCTGCGGGATGGTCGGCCAGTTCGAGTATTCCTTGATGCCCTGGCGGACTTCGTCGTCCTCCAGCACGTTGACCGTCACCAGCTTCTTGACGCCACAGCCCTTGAGGATCTGGATGGCCTTGCCAGAGAAGCCGCACTGGGGAAACTGGGCGGTGCCCTTCATGAACAGCACGACGGGATGCTGGGTAACGGTTTCGCGGATGAATTCTTGGACGTCGCTCATGGTGATCTCGCAGACAGGCGCCGCGCGGGCGCCGACAAGGGAATTGCACAATTATAGGTACTGCCGGGAAAACCGGCCGGAACCCCCTGCGCGCCGTCGGGGCTTAGGCGGGCGCCGGCCCATCCCCGCACCGCCGGCCGGGCCGGCGCCCAGTCTCGGATCGGTCCGTTCCCGCCAGTCCGGCCCCTCAAGTCGCCTAAACTTGGCGCTCGATCAGGGGAGATCCCATCCCGCCCCCTGATGCCGCGAAGCAAGATGAGGCCGCCAGATGCGATACCAGACGACCCGGCCGGAACCCCGGCCCACCAAGTCCCCCCGGACCAAGCCGGCCGAAGTCCGCCTGGACGAGCTGATGGCCGCCGCCGAGAAGCTGTTCCTGGCCAAGGGCGTGGAAGCCACGACAATCAGCGAGATCGTCGAGGAGGCGCAGGTCGCCAAGGGCACGTTCTACCACTACTTCGCGTCCAAGAACGAGATGCTGACCGCCCTGGGCAACCGCTACACCGCCCGGTTCCTGGAGCGCTTGCGGAACGCCGTGGACGGCTGCCCCGCCGGCGACTGGCGGGCGCGGCTGCAAACCTGGATCCGCGTCAACGTCGAAGCCTACGTCGAGACCTTTCGCACGCACGACATCGTCTACGCCAACCATCACCACCACGATCGTTCCAACCAGGACAAGAACGCGATTCTTGAGCAGTTGCAGGACATCATCGAGCGCGGCATGGCAGCCGGCGCCTGGACGACCGACCAGCCCAGGATCGTGGCCCTGCTGATCTACGCCGGCGTGCATGGCGCCACCGACGAACTCATCGCGGCTCAGCCCGCCGACTGCGCGGCCTTCGCGCGGGCGGTCGCCGACAGCTGCATGCGCATGCTCGACGCGCCCAGGCCGCGCGGCCAGACCCGCTAGCGCCGGCCCGGCCAGCGGCCGCCGGAAATGCGCTCGATGCCGGCCAGGTCGCGGCGGCTTGCCACGTCCTCGAAGCCGGCCGCCTGGAGCAGGCCGCGCACCGCCTCGGCCTGGTCCCAGCCGTGCTCCATCCACAACGCGCCGCCCGGCTTGAGCCGCGCGCCGGCGCCCTGCGCGATGCGGGCCAGGTCGCCCAGTCCGTCGGCGCCGTCGGTCAGCGCGCCGCGCGGCTCGAAGCGCACGTCGCCCTGTCGCAGGTGCGGATCGTCGCTGGCCACGTAGGGCGGGTTGGAGACGATCAGCTCGAAGCCCTCGCCGGCGGGCACGGCGTCGAACCAGCTGCCTTCGACAAAGCGCACCGAGGCCGCCAGTTCCCAGGCGTTGCCGGCGGCCACGGCCAGCGCGGCCGGACTCAGGTCGCTGGCCATCACGCGCGCGTCGCGCCGGGCCAGCGCGATCGAGATCGCGATCGCGCCGCTGCCGGTGCCCAGGTCCAGCACCGCCGGCGCGGACTGGCCTTCCAGGCATTGCAGCGCGGTTTCGACCAGCACCTCGGTATCCGGACGCGGAATCAGCACGTCGGGCGTGACGCGGAAAAGATGGCCCATGAATTCGCGGCGGCCGACCAGATAGGCCATCGGCTCGCCCGCCAGCCGGCGCCGGGCCAGGTCCTCATAAGCCTGCTGCGCGGCGGCCGGCAGCGGATCGGTGTCATGCGCCAGCAGCCAGGCGCGCGGCTTCTGCAACACGTGCTCCAACAGCATGCGCACTTCCAGGCGCGGCAGCCGGGCATCTGCGAGCAAGGTCTTGACCTGGGTCATCGCGCGCCTCCGTGGCTCAGACGTCGTCGCCCAGCGCCGCCAGCTGCTCGGCCTGGTGTTCGGCGATCAGCGCGCCGGTCAGTTCTTCCAGGTCGCCTTCCATGATCTGCTGCAGCTTGTACAGCGTCAGGTTGATGCGATGGTCGGTCACGCGGCCCTGCGGGAAGTTGTAGGTGCGGATGCGCTCGGAGCGGTCGCCCGAGCCGATCAGGCTCTTGCGCTCGGCCGCTTCCTTGCTCTGGCGCTCGCGGGTTTCCTTGTCCTTCAGGCGCGCGGCCAGCACCTGCATGGCCTTGTCCTTGTTGCGGTGCTGCGAGCGGTCGTCCTGGCATTCCACCACCAGCCCGGTCGGCAGGTGGGTAATGCGCACGGCCGAATCGGTCTTGTTGATGTGCTGCCCGCCGGCGCCGCTGGCGCGGAAGGTGTCGATGCGCAGGTCGCTGGGGTTGATGACGATCTCGGACACCTCGTCGGCCTCGGCCATGATGGCCACCGTGCAGGCCGAGGTGTGGATGCGGCCCTGCGCCTCGGTGGCGGGCACGCGTTGCACGCGGTGCGCGCCGGACTCGAACTTGAGCCGGCCGTAGGCGCCGTCGCCGTCGATGCGCGCGATCACTTCCTTGTAGCCCCCCAGCTCGGACGGGCTTTCCGACATCAGCTCGACGCGCCAGCCGCGCTGCTCGGCATAGCGCGTGTACATGCGCAGCAGGTCGCCCGAGAACAGCGCGCTCTCGTCGCCGCCGGTGCCGGCGCGGATTTCCAGGAACAGGCTGCGGCCGTCATTGGGATCGCGCGGCAACAGCAGCAGCTGCAGCGCGCCTTCCAGTTCCTCGATCTTGCCCCGGCTGGCCTTGATCTCTTCCTCGGCCATGGCCTTCATGTCGGGATCGGACAGCATCTCCTGCGCGGTGGCGAGATCTTCCTCGCTGCGCACGAAGGCATTGAAGGCCTCGACCACGGGCTCCAGCTCGGCGCGCTCGCGCGAGAGCTTGCGGAAGCGGTCCATGTCGGACGCGGTGTCCGGTTCGGCAAGCATGGCGTCGACCTCGATGAGGCGATGGCACAGATGCTCCAGCCGGCTGCGCATGGATGATTTCATGATGGGCGGTACTCGAATGGGGGAAAGCGGATGGCGGGCGTGCGGCAACGCGGACGCCCGCCGCGAGGCGGGACGCGGGCCAGCGCCGCTAACGGCGGGAGTCGCGGCCGGGGAACAGGCGCGGCATCCAGGCAAGCAGCTGCTTGCGGTCCTCGCCTTCGCTGCGGTTCAGCGCCGCCAGCGGGCCATGCAGGTATTTCTGGGTCAGGCCGTGGGCCAGCTGCTCCAGCACGGCTTCGGGCGATTCGCCGCGCGCCAGCATGCGGCGCGCGCGCTCCAGTTCGGCGGCGCGCACGTCCTCGGCGGCCTGGTGCAGGTCGCGGATGACGGGCACCACTTCGCGGGATTGCATCCAGTGCATGAAGCCCTGGACACGGGTTTCGATGATGGCCTCGGCCTGCACCACGGCGGCGCGGCGCGCGTCGGTGCCGGTCTGCACCAGGCGGCCCAGGTCGTCCACCGAATACAGGTAGACGTCGTCCAGGCGGCCGACTTCGGGTTCGATATCGCGCGGCACGGCCAGGTCGATCATGACCATCGGGCGGTGGCGGCGCAGCCGCGTGGCCCGCTCCACCATCCCCAGCCCGAGGATGGGCAGGGAGCTGGCCGTACAGGACACGATCACATCGAATTCGGACAAGCGGTCGGTCAGGTCCGACAGCTTCATGGTGCTGGCCGAGAAACGATTGGCCAGCAGCTCGGCGCGCTCGGCCGTGCGATTGGCCACGACCATGCTGCGCGGGCGTTGCGCGGCGAAGTGCGTGGCGCAGAGTTCGATCATCTCGCCGGCGCCGATGAACAGCGTGCGGGCCTGGCCCAGGTCGCCGAACACGCGCTCGGCCAGGCGCACGGCGGCCGCGGCCATGGACACGGACTGCGCGCCGATGGCGGTCTGCGACCGCACTTCCTTGGCCACCGAGAAGGTGCGCTGGAACATCTGGTGCAGCAGCGTGCCGAGCGAACCGGCCTCGCCGGCCGCGCGCACGGCGTCCTTCATCTGGCCCACGATCTGGGTCTCGCCCAACACCATGGAATCCAGGCCGCTGGCCACGCGGAAGGCGTGACGCACGGCGTCGTCCTGGTGATGGCGGTAGAGGTGCGGGCGCAGGGTGCCGGCGTCGAGCCGGTTGTAGTCGGCCAGCCAGGCCGGCAGTTGCTCGGCCACATGGCCGTCGGCCGCGCAATAGATCTCGGTGCGGTTACAGGTCGAGAGGATGGCGGCTTCGCGGACCGAGCCGCCGAAGGCCGAGCGCAATCCGTCCAGCGCGGGCCTGACCAGATCGACGGGCATGGACACGCGTTCGCGAACCGAGACCGGCGCGGACGTGTGATTCAGACCGAAGGCAAGGACAGCTACCGACATGTGGGAAGGATGGGCGGGCCGCCCTGTACTTGTGAATATGTAACAGCAGACCGTTAAAGATTATACCTCCGCGGCTTATCCACGGACCACGGCGACGGCCAGGCGCGACGCTGGGTCGCACCTGGAGCGCACACGGGTCGCACGCGGGCCTGCCCTGCTTCCAACAAGCGCGACGTCGGCCGAGGAGATACCGGCGTCGGCACTGCACATCGACATGCAAGCCGGCATCGGCATGCGCCGGGCCGGGTCCGCCAACTTTTTCAAACTTTTTTCGCGCTGACTGGCACAAGTCCAAAAAATTGTGTATAGTTGCGGACTTCGTTGGCCTGGTAGCTCAGTTGGTAGAGCAGCGGATTGAAAATCCGCGTGTCGGTGGTTCGATTCCGCCCCAGGCCACCAAAGAATTCAAGAAGAAGGCCAGCTCCGATGAGCTGGCCTTCTTGCATTGCCGCGCTGATACGCACTCGATACGAGCGCTGCGGCCCGAGCCGCGACCCAACCCGCGACCCAACCCGCGACCCGACAGGCAACCCGATCTCGATCCCGTGGTCTCTGGCCCAGGGCGGGATCGGAGCCGGATCGAACTCAGATCAAAACCGGATGCCAAGACTGGCCTTGACGCCATGATCTCGCGCCGATGATCCGATCATCCCCGAATACGCCAGGCCCAGCGCGGTCCCCCGGCCCAGCGTCACATCCATGCCGGCCTCGATCAACGCAGCATTCCTCGCGATCGGCACGCCGGCCGCCGTGAACGCGTCTCCCCCCGCAAATCGCTGCGCCGATGCCGGCGTCGTATCTCCCAGCGCATGGCGCCAGCCCACCGACGCGCGCGCGGTCGCGGCCGCGCGGCCCAGCGTGAACGCGCCCGATGCGCGCAGGCCCAGGGTGGTGTAGCCCACGCCGGTATCCTGTCCTCGCGCGCGCAGCGCCGCCGCGCCGCCCCGCTCGTCGATCCTTCCGGTTCGCAGATTCACATAGGCCGCGCTGACGAAAGGCTCGACGGCCGCCACCGCCGTGTCGATGCGATAGCCCAGGTCCCCGAAGACCTGGGTCGTGCCCGCGCGGTAGTCCGCCTTCAGCGCATCCGCGTACCCGGCGAACGCCACCGGACGCGACACGCGCAGCGCATGCCAGGTGTGAGCCGCGCCCAGGCGCAGGCCCAGCCGGCCCCATTGCGCGCCGCCATACAGCCCCAGATGGAAGTTGTCGCTGGATCCCGAGGCATTGCCGACATCGAAGCGGGTCCGGCTGTAGCCGGCCAGCGCGCCGGCGCGCCAGTGCTGCGACAGGCGCGCATCGGTCCCGAGCAGGAAGCCGCCGGTCGAATGATTGAGCCTGGCGGCGTTGCCATCGCTGCCTGTCCTGCCCCAGGCGCCGAAGCCGCGACTCCAGACCGCCTTGCCGTCCGGCCCCACCTGCGCCGCCTCTGCCTGCCGCCCGTGCAGGGTCATCGATTCGGTCGACACCCCCGCGCCGCCCCAGGCAGCGCGCAGCCGGTCCGTGACGGCCTCGCGGACATGGCGGCTGTCCTCGATCAGCGCGGTCCTGGCGCTGGCCAGGATCTCGCCGGACAGCTGGTCGAAGGCGCCGCGCGCGGCGACGGCGGTCGGCAGCTGGACCACTGCGTCATAGACAGGATTGGCCGCATTGACCCCGATACGCTCAATGGCACGCGCCACGGCGGCCTGGTTGCGCGTGCGGGCCGCGTCGACAAAGGAAACGTCGTTGCGCGCCAGGTTCAGATAGGCGTTGTTCGCGTCGTAGCTCAGCGTCGGATCCAGGAAGGCGTAGCGCGACGCGACGCCCTCGAACGCGCCCGACAGGCCCTGGTCCGCCGTCAGGATCGTGTAGGTCGAACGCAGCGCATAACTGCCGCCGTTGCCGACCAGCGCCACCGAGCCGCCGTTGAGCGTGGCCTTGCCGGTGACGCGCGTGAGATCCGATGCCTTGCCCGCCGGATCGACCTCGACCTCATAGCGGGCCCCCCGGGCGACGACAAGCTCGCCATTGACCGTGAACGTGCCGATCGAATTGCCGGGCGCAAGCGTGCCGCCCGGCTCGACCGTTACGACCGAACCGGCGCCTGAACCGACCGTGCCATGTCCGCCCAGTCGCGCCCCGTCCTGCACCGACACCGAACCGCCCAGCACGGCAGCGGCGCGCGCCGCGTCCGCGCCCACGATCAACGATCCAGCCGATACCACGGTGCTGCCCGTGAAGGCCACGCTGTTGCCCGCCTGGATCAGCGCGCCCGCGCCGCGCTTGATCAGGCTGCCCCCGCCCGACAGCGCGCCGCCATAGGTGGCATCCACGGTCTGGTCCAGGATGAGCGTCGCGCCCGGGCTGATGGCGGCGTTGCCGCTGAACCGCTCGGCCGCGCTGGACAGCGCGCCGGCCTGCACCGACCAGTCGAGCGCGGACGCGCCGGTCAGCGTCAGCGTGCCACCACCCTGCTTGACCATCCGTCCATTGACGCCACCCAGGCCGCCGATCGCACCGGCGTAACCGCCATCGGCCGCCTGGTTGAACACCACCGTGGCGGCATTGCCGATATCGCCCGAGAGCGAAGCCGTGTTGCCGATCAGCGTGCCGGCCAAGACCCGCGTATTGCCATAGGCGTTGCCGGCGCGGTCGAGCCGCAATGCGCCGGCGCCGGACTTGATCAGGTCGCCCGTCCCGGCCATCGCGCCGATCAGACCAAGCTCGGTGTTGGCCGCCACATCGAACTGCCCGGCGCCCGCCAGCGTTACGGTCCGGCCCGAATCGAAACTGGCCGTCGTCGCCAGCGTGCCGCCGTTCAAGGTCAGGCCGCCGCTGGCCGCGCCAAGATTGGCATCGCGCGACACCTGCAGGATCCCGCCCGTGACCGTGGTGCCGCCGCGATAGGTGTTCGCGCCGCTCAGCCGCAAGGTGCCCGCGCCCGTCTTGACCAGGCCCAGCGCGCCCGCGCCGCCGTCCTGGATGAGTCCCGAGAAGGACGAGTTGGCCAGCAGCGAGGAATCGACCGTCAGCACGCTGTCGGCCGCGCCGTCATTGGTGATGATTCCCGCCCCGGCCGCCTCGCTGTTGATTCGGCCGACCACCGTGCTGTGACCGTTCAGGCGGAGTATGCCGCCGGGCGCGGGTCCGCCGAACAGATCGAAACGCACGTCCACCCGGTTCGTCAGCGCGTTGTCGCTCTGCACATCCAGCACGCTGCTGTTGGAGAAGTACTTCACGCCCGCGCCGACCGCGCCGGCGACCGAGGCATTGAGACGGCTGCTGCCGAAGAAATCCTGGGTGCCGCCGCTGATGGCGCCGGCAACCTGGGCATTGAGCTGGCTCGTGCCGTAAAAGGTCTGGAAGCCTCCGCTGACGGCCCCGGATACGGTGGCATTGAGCACGCTGCTGCCGTTGAAGAACTGCTCCCCTCCGTTCAGGGCCCTGCCCGCCGATGCATTGAGAATGCTATCCGCAGCGAAGTCCTGAGTACCGCCGCTGACCGCGCTGGTGGCTGTCGCGTTCAGCGTGGCGCTGCCATAGAAGTACTGATTTCCCCGACTGATGGCATCGCCCGCCGAGGCATTCAGCATGCTGGTATCGCTGAACGTCTGCTCGCCGCCGCCGATCGCATTGGCGGCCGTCACGTTCAGCGCGCTGCTGTCGTAGAACTCCTGCTCTCCCCCGCTGATGCCGCCGCCAACCGAGGCGTTCAGCACGCTGCTCTCTTGGAACGTCTGCCGGCCTCCGCTGACCGCGTTGGCGGTCGCCGCGTTCAACGCGCTGTTGTCGCGGAAGGACTGATTGCCGCTGGAAAAAGGCCCTCCCGTCGCGTCGTTTCCCGTATAGGTCTGCGCGCGCGCCTGCGGCTCGAAGAATGGGCTTGCCAGCATCGTGATCAGCGCCGCAGCGCTCCCAAGTGAGAATTGACTGCGCCGACGCGGGCAGGCGGCCGTGGCCGCCGAGGCAAGGTTGCGGCTGTTCATGACGCGATTCCTTTATGCCGGCCAAATGGCATGGCGAAGCGCCATGTCCCCCCAATGCGGCGGCCTCGAAAAGGCGTCCCGCCCGGCATGGATATCATGCTTGCAAGGACGGAACCGGCGCGTCAATACAGCCCCGATCCACTGAACATCCTGGACGGACGAACGAACAAGGATTTTTAATTTACACGGGGATGCGCCGCCGCCGGCTGGGTATGCTGTGGCCGTGGCGGGTCGATCCGCTCCTTGAATGGAAATCGAGAGCGGCGATCATGCGCGCTGGCAATGGCTACCGAAGCTGGCTTCCTGGAGAGACCGCGCATGCGCGCGCCGGAGAATGCCTGAGCCGCGCGGGCACGCTGTTGCCGAGCCTGTCCGCCGAGACCGCCATGACGGAACTGATCGCCCATCTGGGCCGGACACTGCGGGCCGACCGCTGCCGGATATTCGAATACGACGGCGATCTGCTCCGTTTCCGCAACAGCCATGAATGGTGCGCGCTCGGCGTCGGTTCGCATCTCGCGGATCTGCAGGACACGCCCGTCGCGATCATCGCCTGGCTGCATCGCGACCTGCTCGCCGGCAGGACAGTGATGATCGACGACGTCGCCGCGCTGCCGGCCCCCGCGCGCGCATTCAAGCGCGAACTGCTGCGCCAACAGGTCAAGAGCGTGCTCAGCGCGCCCATCTTCCAGGCCGGGCGACTGCGGGCCTGCCTGGCGCTGGACGCCGTGCAGGCGCCACGCGCGTGGCGGGACGACGAGGCGGCCCTGCTGGACTTGTGCGCGCGCCTGATCGGCGCCGCGCGCTATCAGAGCCAGGCGCCCGCCCGCGACGTCGCCGATCGCGGCGCGAAAGCGCCGTTGCTGTACCTGGACACGGGGGCGGGCAGGATCCGGGGCGTGCCGCTGCGGGCCATCGTCGCGGTCCGGTCGATGCGCAACGCGACGCGTCTCTGGATCGACGACGGCAGCGTCGAGCTCGACCGGCGTCCGCTGCATGTCTGGCGCACGCTATTGCCGCAGGCATCATTTCCCAGCATTCATCGCACGGCCATCGTCAACCTGTCTCATGTCGCCGCGCTGGACAAGCACGCCGGCGCGGGTTTTCACTGGCAGCTGCGCCTGCGCGGCGTCGCCGAGCCCTGGCCCGTGTCCCGGCCGCATCACAGGACGCTGACCGACCGACTGGGATGGTAAAGACCTACTGTGCTTCAGGCGCGGACAGGGCCTCCCGGACATGCTCGACGAACAAGGACACCACGCGCGGCACATGCGGCGTATAGGGCCTGACCGCGTACAGCCGGTCGGCGAAGTCGCCTTCCACCCGCCAATCGCCCAGCACCTCGACCAATGTCCCGTCGCGCAGCGCCGAGCCGGCGCTGAAATCGGGCAGCAGCGCGATGCCGACGGAACCCAATGCGGCCTCTCGCAATACCTCGCTGTTGTTGGCCGCGAAGCTGCCCCGGACCGGCACCTGCACGCGCTCGTCCGCCCCCGGACGCCGGAACGCCCAGGCCGCCGCGCCCGAGCGCCGCAGGTAATGGATGCAGTCGTGCCGCTCCAGATCCGCCGGCACGGCGGGCGTGCCGTGCTCGGCCAGGTACCGAGGCGTGGCGACCAGCACCGAACGTATCTCGCCGATCAGCGAAGCCACATGCGTGTCGGGCACCTCGGCCACGTGCCGGATCGCCAGGTCGAAACCCTCGGTGGCCAGCGCGGCCAGCCGGTCGCTCAGGTCCAGCTGGATCTGCACGTCCGGGTAGCGCTTGAGGAACGCCGGAATCAGCGGCGCGATGACCTGCCGCCCCAGCGCCACCGGCGCCGTCATGGCCAGCACGCCCCGGGGCCCGGCCGACAGGTCCTTCACGGCCGAGTAGCCCGCCTCGATGCGCTGGAACGCGGCGGCGGTCTGCTCGACCAGGTGCGCGCCCGCCTCTGTCAGGCTGACGCCGCGCGTGGTGCGCCGCACCAGCGGCAGCCCGACGGCCTTTTCCAGCTCGGCGATGCGCTGGCTGACCGAGGCCTTGCTGAGCTGCAGACGCAGGGCGGCCGCCGTGAAGCTGCCGGTCTCGGCCAGGATGCCCAGGCAGTGGATGTGCGACCACAGGTCTTCCAATCGTCTTGCTCGTTCCATGCGCATTCCGTTGTGCAGAATTCCAAACACTGATTCCAGCGTATCGGTCTCGACGGCCGCGACGCGTTCAGCGACATTGCGGGCTGGTCCAGCCATTCCCCAATTCCAGGAGCACAGCATGAACGCAAGCATCGTCGGCCACTACATCGGCGGCCAGACCGTGCCCGGGCAAGGCGCCCGCCAGCCGGTCTACAACCCCGCCACCGGCGCCGTCGCCCGCCACGTCGCCCTGGCCACGCCGGACGAGGTGGCCCGCGCCGTCGCCAGCGCCCAGGCCGCCTTCCCCGCCTGGGCGGACACGCCGCCGATCCGCCGCGCCCGCGTCATGTTCAAGTTCCTGGAGCTGCTGAACCGTCACCGCGACGAACTGGCCCACATGATCACCGCCGAACACGGCAAGGTCTTCACCGACGCGCAGGGCGAAGTGTCGCGCGGCATCGATATCGTCGAGTTCGCCTGCGGCATTCCCCAGCTGCTCAAGGGAGACTACACCGAACAGGTCTCCACCGGCATCGACAATTGGACCATGCGCCAGCCGCTGGGCGTGGTGGCCGGCATCACGCCCTTCAACTTCCCGGTGATGGTGCCGATGTGGATGATCCCCGTCGCCATCGCCGCCGGCAACACCTTCGTGCTCAAGCCCAGCCCCATCGACCCCAGCCCGTCGCTGCGCATCGCCGAACTGCTGAAGGAAGCCGGCCTGCCGGACGGCGTCTTCAACGTGGTGCAGGGCGACAAGACGGCCGTCGACGCGCTGCTGGAGCATCCCGACGTGAAGGCCCTGAGCTTCGTCGGCTCCACCCCGATCGCCAATTACATCTACGAAACCGGCGCCCGCCTCGGCAAGCGCGTGCAGGCCCTGGGCGGCGCCAAGAACCACATGGTGGTGATGCCCGACGCCGACATCGACCAGGCCGTGGACGCGCTGATCGGCGCCGGCTACGGCTCGGCCGGCGAGCGCTGCATGGCCATCAGCGTGGCCGTGCTGGTGGGCGACGCGGCCGAGCGCTGCCTGCCCAAGCTGATCGAGCGCACCAAGGCGCTGAAGGTGCTGGACGGCGAGAACCTGGACGCCGAGATGGGCCCCATCGTCACCCGCGCCGCCCATGAGCGCATCAGCGGCTACATCGCGCTGGGCGAGCAGGAAGGCGCCAGGCTGCTGGTGGACGGCCGCGGCTTTCGCGGCGCGCAGGCCGGCGCGGGCTGCGACGACGGCTTCTGGCTGGGCGGCACGCTGTTCGACCATGTCACGCCCGACATGCGCATCTACAAGGAAGAGATCTTCGGCCCGGTGCTGGGCTGCGTGCGGGTGCCGGACCTGAAGGCGGCCGTCGATCTCATCAACGCGCACGAATTCGGCAACGGCGTGGCCTGCTTCACCCGCGACGGCAACGTGGCGCGCGAATTCGGCCGCCGCATCCAGGTCGGCATGGTGGGCATCAACGTGCCGATCCCGGTGCCCATGGCCTGGCACGGCTTCGGCGGCTGGAAGCGCTCGCTGTTCGGCGACATGCACGCCTATGGCGAGGA
Source organism: Achromobacter sp. 413638 (assembly GCF_043119405.1). Classification (NCBI taxonomy): domain Bacteria; kingdom Pseudomonadati; phylum Pseudomonadota; class Betaproteobacteria; order Burkholderiales; family Alcaligenaceae; genus Achromobacter; species Achromobacter sp. 413638. The sequence continues at coordinate 42,003 of NZ_JBICCO010000003.1, read as the reverse complement.
AGGCGTGCGCTTCTACACCAAGCAGAAGTCCATCATGCAGCGCTGGCCCGAGAGCATCGCCAAGGGCGCGGAGTTCGCCATGCCGACGGCGAAGTAGGCCTCGTGCGCGGGCGGCGCGATGCCGCCGCCCGTGCCCCAAACCACGGACATGACGGCATGCCGGACGCGGCGACCGCGCCATGCCAGCGCCATCACGCCGGCGACATCCACCCGCGATAGATCGCCCCCGCGCCAGCCACCGCCAGCAGCAGGAAGATGAACCGCTGCAAGCGGGCCGGCGCCACCCGCGTCCTGAGGCGCGATCCGGCGTACAGCCCGGCCAGCGCCACGGGCAGCAGCAAGGCAGCGCTCTTCAGCATGGCCGGCTGCGTATACAGCCCGGCAGCGGCGAAGGCCCCGGCGCGGACGACGCCGCTGGCCAGGATGACGACCGAAATCGTGGCGCGGAACGCGTCCAGCGCGGCGATGCGGCGCGACAGGTAGATGGTGTAGATCGGCCCGCCCGTGCCGAACAGCGCGCTGAACACGCCACCGAACACGCCGAACGGCAGCGCCCAGGGCGTGGGCAGCGGTTCCTGGCTGGCGCCCCGCCCGCCCTTCAGGCCGCGCGCGCAGACCGTCAGCACGAAGCAGCCCAGCACGATCAGCGGCCAGCGCGCGCCGGCATTGCGCAGCAGCGTCACGCCCAGGAAGATGCCCAGCAGCATCCACGGAAACAGCCGCGCCAGTTCCACGCGCGACACCTGCCGCCAGTTCCGGCCGCCGACCAGCGCCGTGCAGGCCAGGTCGAACAGCACAACCAGCGGCACGGCGAAGGACAAGGGCATGAACTGCGCCAGAATGGGCACGGCGACCATGGCGGCGCCGAATCCCGTCATGCCGAATACCACATACGCGATGAAGACGACGGGCGCGGCCAGGGCGATGAGGTCGGCGGGCATGTCGCGATCTGCCTACATGAAAGTGAAAGGGCATGGCGCGCGCGCCAGCCATCAGGACGGCGCGCGGCGTTTCAGTTCGCCGTGATCTGCTTTTTCTGGACCAGCGCCTGCCAGCGAGCCGACTCCTGCACGATCTCCTCCTTGAGCGGGCCGGGCGGCTTCACCGCCGCGGACATGCCCTGCTCCTCGAAGTAACGCTTCATGCCGGGCTGCTCCACGGCCGTCTTGAGATCGGCCAGCAGCCGGTCCACGATGGGCTGGGGCGTGCCCGCCGGCGTCATCAGCGCGAACCAGCCGGTATATTCGAAGCCGGGCACGCCCGCCTCGGCCACGGTGGGCACATCCGGCAGCAGCGGCGAGCGCTCCTTGCCCGTGACGGCCAGCGCGCGCAGACGGTCGCCCTTGAGCAAGGGAGTGATGGCATTGATGTTGGCGACGGCCACTTCCACCACGCCCGCCATCAGGTCCGAATAGGCCGGCCCTTCGCCCTTGTAGGGTACGTGCACCAGCTTGACGCCCGCCGCGTCGCTGAAGGCCTCGCCCGCCATGTGCGTCTGGCTGCCCACGCCGGCGGAAGAGAAGTTGAGCTTGCCCGGCCGCGCCTGGGCATAGGCGATCAGCTCCCGGATGTTCTTCACCGGCAGGCCGGCGTTCACCGTCACGACCATGGGCCCGCTGGCCACCTTGCCGACCAGGCTGAAGTTGTCCAGCGAATACGGCAGTTTGCCGTAGATAAACTGGTTGACGGTGAACATGCTGCCCGATGCCAGCAGCAGGGTATAGCCGTCGGCGGGCGACAGGGCCACCGCCTGCGCACCCACGCTGCCGCCGGCGCCGGCGCGGTTCTCGACGATCACGTTCTGCTTCAGGCGCTTGCCCAGCTCGGACGCCAGCGCCCGCCCCAGGAAGTCCGTCGCGCCGCCGGCCGCGAAGGGCACGACGATGCGGACGACCCGGTCGTCGGGCCATTGCGCGCGCGCCGGCGTCGCGAGCAGCGGCGTCAGCATCAAGGCACAGGCGAGCGTCCTGGCGAAACGCCTGCGGTGTTGGGGGTGAACCATGTGCGGCATGTCAGTCTCCTTGGATTCCCGGACCCGGGAGCCCTCCGGTGCGTGCCGGCGGGCGTTTTTGCAGGCAACAGCGTTTCTTGAGGCGACAGCTCTCCCTCGGGCCGATCGGCCCGACGTATACCGGAGGAAGCTACGTGGAATGCGACGGTTGCCTAGCGCGAGCCGGCCCGTTCTTTTTCTTGGCTGTCGGCGCAAACCGACTTCAGCGCCTCGAGCAGCAGGCGCGAAAGATGAGACCTCGGGTTCTCCTTGGGAACCAGGATGCCCAGCCGTCGGGTCACCGTCGGCGAGCCAAAGGGAATCACGCGGATGGTGGCGGGGAACTCGTTCTTCACGCCCCGGGCCGGCACCACCGAGGCGCCCAGGCCATTGGCGACCATGGCCACCACGCCTTCCAGGTTGTCGATCTCCATGGTCGAGCGCACCACGATCTGGCGCCGCAGGATCTCCTCCTGCACCAGGTGGCCGACGCGCGCCAGGCGATTGAAGCGCACGTAGGGCGTCTGCTCCAGCACCTCCTGGTCGCTCGCGCCCTTGACCGAGCGGTGGGCGATGACGACCAGCTGCTCATCGACGAAGGGCAGGAAATCCAGGTCCGATCGCGGCACCTCGGGCTCGGTCACGATGGCCACGTCCAGCTGCCGGTGGTGCACCGCGCGTTCCAGGTCGTGCGTGAGACCCGTGGTGACGTGAACCTCCAGGCCATGGCCCTGCTTCTGCAGATGGCGCAGCGCCAGCGGCAGTACGCCGGAGGCGCAGGTATGCACGCTGCCCAGCTTGAGCAGGCCCGCGCCGGTGCCCTTCTTCAGCGCCGCGCTCATGCTTTCCCAGTGCGCGATCAGGTCGCGCGCGCGGTGCACCAGCGCCAGCCCGGCGTCGGTCAGGACCGGCGGACGGCGGCTGCGGTCGAAGATCGCGATCTCCAGTTCCTCTTCCAGCGCCCGCACCTGCATGCTGACGGCCGACAACGACAGGCCGATGCGATTGCCGGCCTCGGCGAAGCTGCCGCAGTCGGCGATCGCGATCAGGGTGTAGAGCGTCCGGATATCCATCATGCGGGCCTTGGTTCAGGGCGGGGTGGGCGACACGGGGTGGGCGACAGTCTATGGGTTCCGCGCCGGGATGCCCAGCAGCCTGCACGCATTGCCGCCCATTATCTTCCTCAGGTTCTCTTCCCTGATCGGCAGGCTTTCGAACCACGACTTGTATTCCCGCACCGGACAGAACGGGAAGGAACTGGCATAGAGCATCCGGTCCGACAGGAAGCCATCGGCCGCCTTCACGTATTCCTCCCAGCCCGGCATGCGCGAGAAGTACATATCGGGCGACAGCCACAGGTTCTGGCGTCGGAAGCCCAGGTGCAGGATCTCGTTGACCCAGGGCCAGCCGCCATGCGCGACCACCACGTTCAGGGTCGGGAAATCGGCCAGCACCCGGTCGGTGCGGATCGGGTCCGAATAGCTCAGGTCGGGCCCGGCCGTGCCGCCGACCATCATGATGACGGGCACGCCCACGTCCTCGCAGTGGCCATAGATCGGATACAGCCGCCGGTCGTCGGCGTGCATCGGCACGGGGTAGGAACCCGGCTCGATATTGATCAGCCTGAAGCCGTCCGCCAGCGCCTGGTCGATGGTCCGGCAGGCCCGCCGGCGGTCGGTCGGGTCGATCGAGGCCGCGCCGATGAAGCGGCCCGGATGCGCGGCCACGATCTGGCGCACGTCCTCGTTCGGCACGCTGCCCAGCACGCCGGCCAATCGGCCCACGACCACGCCGGCGTCGACGCCGGCGGCCTCCATTTCCCCCAGCAGCAGGTCCATGGACTGCTGCTGCGCGGCCGGCGAGGGCGTGAAGCCCACGGTGCGCGTGAAGCCGTCGCGCCGCGCGCCGGCCGAGTACATCAGCGTGTCGAGGAAACCGCCGACGGGCGGCCTCAGGCGGAAATCGATGATCATTGCCGTGTCTTCCCTATCCATGTGTTGACGGCCTGGCGCCAGCCGGCGGCCGCTACATCACTTCGTCCTTGCGGTCGTCGGTTTCGCCGTAGCGATGCAGCGCGGGCGGCTTCAGCCCGGCGTAGAGCCGTTCGATGCCCGCGTTGATCGTCTCGGCGTGCTGCGCGAACAGGGAGTTCCCTGCCAGATCGCTTTCCACGATGAAGGGGCCGAAGTTCTCGACATCGAACAGCCACATCGCCTGCGCGATGCCCAGCTCGTCCAGCCAGTGCACCTCGCGCACGCGCTTGATGCCGCGCCCCAGCAGCGCGCCGGTGCCGTAGCCCACCGTCGTCAGGTAGATCGCGCCGCCGGGCGCCAGCACCCGCTTGTAGTCGTCCGCCGGCATGCCGCCCTTGCCGATCAGGATGCGGCAGCCGGTTTCCTCCAGCCAGCGCGGAATCCATTTGGAAAAGCGGAACGAGGCCGTGGCCGTGACGGCGCCGACCCGGTAGCCGCCCTGCCCGTCCGGCGCGGCGGCCGGCGAGCAGTGGAAGTTCACGTTGCTGAGCGCGCGCAGGTCCACCGGCGGCGCCAGCCCTTCGTCCAGCACCTTCTTGTAGACGCCCTCGCGCGCCGTGTAGACCAGGCCGTTCAGGTACACGGCCGAGCCCAGCTCCAGCCGGGCGATGTCCTCGGTCCGGGCCGGCAGGTCCAGGTGGAAGACCTTGATGTCATCGTCCTTGCTTACCATTCGACCGTCTCCCGGCGCAGATAGGGGGTGAACCATTGCGGATCGGTTCGATATTCGATGCGACCGTCGGCGTGGATGCGCGCGGTGGCGCGGCGCGACGACAGGCAGAACGTATGCAGGCTGATCGGCATGCCGCCGGTATGCGTGTAGCCGCATTCGATATGGCAATCGACCACCATGCCCGAGCCGACGAAACCCATCGCGCCCATGCCGATGGCGTTGCCCAGCTTCATCAATTCCAGTTCCAGCTCGGCGACCCTGGGATCCGGATTACGGTCGCCCACGGTGCGCAGGCAGGCGGCCTGCTTGCCCAGCTGCATGCAGGTGTCCTTGGAGCCGCCCAGGCCGATGCCGACGATGGCCGGCTGACAGGCCAGGCCGCGCTTGCCGAAGGCGATCAGCGTATCCAGCACGAAGCGCTTGATGCCGTCGATGCCGTCGCCCGGAAACAGCATGCGGTAGTCGGTGCCGAACAGTCCGCCCTTGTGCACGGTGGTGATGTCGATCCAGTCGGCGTCGGGTTCGAAGGACCATTCCACCTCCGGCGCGTTCAGGCCCACGTTGTTGTTGTGATCGGTGCGCCAGAGCGGATGGACGCGGTTGGGCCGCAGCGGGATCGACACCGTGCCTTCGGCGGTGGCGTGGCGCAGCGCGCGCTCGAGGGCGACGAAACCCGACTCGACCGAGGCATGGTTGCCGACCTTCACGTAGTAGCGCGGCAGGCCCGTGTCCGCGCACATGGGGCGGCGGTCCTGGTCCGCCGCCTCCCAGTTCTCGACCATGGCGTGAATCACGAAGCGCGGCAGCTTGCCGGTCTCGGTCTTGCGCAGCTCCAGGATGCCCTGTTTGTAATCAGCCGGGATCTCGATCGCCGCGCGGCGCATGATCTCCAGCGCGGCCTCCTCGATCTTGTTTATCGGTATCTGCATGGTGCGCGCCTTATGCCTGGGGAGTGCCGGCTTCGCCGTCGATCAGCGACTGGCCGGGTTGAACGATGTCGAAGGAAACCGGAACCATGTCCAGCCGCAGATCGCCGTCCGGCGCGCTGACGCGCGTGTAGCGGCTGGCGTGCAGATCGCCCGGTTCCGGGAAGTCCTCGCGGAAGTGCGCGCCGCGGCTGTTCTCGCGCGCCAGCGCCGACACGGTGATGACCCTGGAGATATCGACCAGGCTTTCCAGGTTGAGCCAGTCGTGCCAGGTCAGGTTATAGCGGCGGTCGCCATCGGCCACGCCGATGCCGCGCAGCGCGGCACGGTGGGCCTCCACGGCGTCCAGGCCGCGCTCCATCGCGGCGCGCTGGCGCAGCACGCCGACGTCGTCCCACATGGTCCGCGCCAGCTGGTCGCGCAATTCATGGATGCGGCCGGCCGGCTTCGAAAAAGGGTATTCCGCGCGCTCGAAGCCGCGCGCGATGGCGCGCGGATCCGGATCGCGCCAGCGGCCGTTCGCGGCCACGTGCGCGGCCATCGAATCGCCGGCGATGCCGCCGAACACGGTGGAGTTCGCCACGCCATTGCCGCCGAGCCGGTTGGCGCCATGCACGCCGCCGCAGTCCTCGCCCGCCGCGTACAGCCCCGGCGACGCGGTCGAGCCGTCGACGTTGAACTCCACGCCACCCATCAGATAGTGCGCGGTCGGCACCACCTCGACCTTGCCGCCCGCCAGGTCGAAGCCGCAGTCCTTGCAGCGGTTGACCATGCCGGGGAAGGTCCTGGCGACTTTCTCCGGACCCAGGTGGCTCATCTGGATGTACACGCCGCCCATGGGACCGGTGCGTCCGGCGCGCATTTCCGCGTAGATGCCCCGGCTGACCACGTCGCGCGTGGCGCGTTCGCCGCGCTTGTCGTAGTTGGCCATGAAGCGCTCGCCGTCGCCATTGAGCAGATAGCCGCCGGCGCCGCGCAGTCCTTCTTCCAGCACCGTGCCCGTCATGCGGGTGTCGGGGCCGCCCAGCAGGCCCGTCGGATGGAACTGCACCATCTCCATGTCGCGCAGCGACAGGCCGTAGCGCAGCGCCATGGCCAGGCCGTCGCAGGTCTTGTCGCCGGACGGCGTGTGATAGCGATACATCGTCGGCCCGGCGCCGGTGGCCAGCAGCACGGCCTTGGCCTGGATCAGCCGGTAGCCGCCCGTGCGCATGTCGATGAACAGCACGCCGGCGATGCCCGAGCCATCGGCGGCGGGAATCAGCTCGATGGCTCGGTGCTCCTCCAGCTCTTCGACGTCCACCGCACGCACCTGCTCCATCAGCCGGTTGATGATCTCGATGCCGGTCAGGTCGGCCTTGTGCACGGTGCGGTCGAAGCTCTGGCCGGCGAAGGCCTTGGAATGCAGCGAGCCGTCGGGATTGCGATCGAAGAAGCAGCCGATCTCGTTTTCCAGCTCGCGCACGCGTTCGACCGCGCCCTCGACCAGGCGCCAGGCCAGGTCCTGCCGTGGCAGCCACTTGCCGCCTTCGATGGTGTCCATGAAATGCCGCTCCACCGAATCGCCGGCGGACAGCGCGACGTTGTAGCCGCCCTGCACCATGCGGGTACAGCCGCACTTGCCCAGCAGCCCCTTCACCGTCACGGTCACGCGCAGGTCCGGGTTCGCCTTCTTCGCGTGCAGCGCCGCGAACAGGCCGGCGCCGCCGGTGCCCAGTATCAGGATGTCGGTCTTGTGTTGTTCGATCTGCATCTCAGATGACTCCAGCGATGAACACCAGGCCGATCGCCATCGACACGGCGAAGCCCCAGCCTATCCAGCCGTTGCGGGCATTGCGCGTCGAACGCCAGGGCAACAGTTCCAGCGCCAGCAGGCGCAGGCCGAAACACAGGTGCAACGCCAGCAGCAGGACCAGCCCCCATTCGCCGACCTTCATCGCCGGCATGTCGGACAGCTTCAGGAAGCGGTCGAAACGGGCCTCGTCCAGCGCCATGCCCAGCACGTAGAAATGCACCGGCAGGAACAGCGCCAGCGCCAGGCCGGACAGGCGATGGCCCAGGAAGGCCCAGTACGCCTGATGATTGCGGGCGGACTTCATTGCAGCAGCCCTCCCACGGCGGCCACCGCGCGCATGCCCAGGAACAGGATCGTCACGCCGAAGGCCAGCCCGATACAGGAGGCCGCGCGCCGGCCCAGCCGCAGCCATTCGACCAGGATGTTGCGCAGGCCGATGGGCACGTGGATGGCGACGCAGGCCACGAACAGCCCGTAGAACAGGATCCAGGCCCAGCTGCCCTGCGTGCGCGACAGCACGGCACCGGCGCTCAGGCCGCTGCGCACGGCGTAGATGATGAGTCCCAGGTGCACGAGAACGAAAGGCGCCATGGCCATCGCCGTCAGGCGCTGGAGCGCGAACAGGCGGGCCTCCATGTCAGCCCCCCTTGAGCAGGTTGATCAGCGAGCTGCGCTTCAGGCCGGCGATGCTGCCGGTTGGGCTGAGGTCGACCGGACAGTGCTTCATGCAGCTGCCCTGCGTGTGACAGGAATTGCAGCCGCTGCCCGAGGTCGCCTGGCGCAGCACGTCCTTGGGATCGGCATGGCGTTCGTCGTTGAACAGCGTCCAGGCGCGGTTCAGCGCCGCCGGACCGAGATACTCCGGGTCCCAGGACACCACGTCGCAGGCCGCGTAGCACACGCCGCAGTTGATGCATTCGATGGCGGCGTCGGCCTGCTTGCGCTTCTTGCTCTGCGGCGACACCATCGCCGGCGGATCGTTGCGCGTGGCCGTGCCGATGAAGGTATTGCCGGCGCGCTTCCATTTCTGGAAGAACTCACGCATGTCGACCACCAGGTCCTTGATGCGCGGCATGTTGCGCAGCGGCTCGATGACGATCACGCCGTCTTCCTCGACCCGGCTCACGTGCGTGCGACAGGTCCAGCGCGGCTTGCCATTGACGGTCATCGCACAGGAACCGCACACGCCCACGCGACAGGCGTAGCGATAGGAAAGGCTCGGCTCCTGCGTGCGCTGGACTTCGGTGACCACGTCCAGCACGGTCTGGTTGTCGCGCCACGGCACCGAATAGACCGTGAATTCGCCGTCACCGGTGCCGCGTGAAATGCGGACGGTTAGCTGTCGCGGCGTCGTGTTTTTTTCGCTGTCCATGTCTGCCCCAAGGCGGCGGTGAGCCATGGAAAGATTCTAGGAATCGCGAATTGATGAATCAATATTAATTAGGTTGATATTTTTTGAATATAAAGCGCGCCCGCCAGAGACGGGAACGCCGGGCGGCCGCCCCCTATCGCGGCGAATCGCTCAAGCAAGTGCAGTCGAAAACACCCACGTCCGCCATCGCGCGCCGCCTGTCCGGGCGCGCGGCGCCTCAGATATCCATCGGCACCGCCAGGCCGTGCTTGACGCGGTTCATCACCACCAGCGTCGAGAAGCGCTTCACATTAGGATCGCCCCAGAAGTGCTTCTGCGCGAAGGACTCATACTCCAGCATGTCGCGCATGGTCAGCGTCAGCACGAAGTCCACCTCGCCCGTGACCGACATGCACTGCATGACTTCCGGCGCCTCGGTCATGGCGCGCTTGAACTTGCCAAGCTTGTCGGCGCGCTCGCTCTCCAGCGACACCAGCACCACCATCATGATGCCGCGCCCCACGGCGGCCGGATCGACCACCGACACGTCGGCGGCGACCACGCCGGCGTCGCGCAGCCGCTTCATGCGGCGCAGGCAGGACACGGGCGACAGGTTCACGCGTTCGGCCACTTCCTGGCTGGTGCGCTGGTTGTCTTCCTGCATGCTTTGCAGGATGAGGCGGTCGAAATCGTCGAGTTCCATGGCGGCGTGAGGCGGAGCGTATGCGGTCGCGGATGCAGGCCGGCGGGCCCGTGCGACGATTCTAAACGCGCCCAGCGCCTCTGCTGCGTCCAGCACCCCTGCTTTCGACGGAAAACTCCATTTCTGCCCCGTGTAGCGCAGAAAAAAATCAGCCGCCTTGCTTACACTGTGATTCTTGCCGCCCGCGCGCCGCGGGCCTGCCGCGCCAGAATCCCATGCCTTCGCTCCAGTTGTTCCTGTTGTTCCTCGCCGCCGACGCGGCGCTCAAGCTCACGCCCGGGCCCGACATGGCGCTGACCCTGTCCCGTGGCATGACCCAGGGCTTTCGCCCGGCCTTTCTCAGCGTGCTGGGCAACGTGGCGGCCGGTTTCGTTCAAGTACCGGCAGTGGTGTTGGGCCTGGCCTCGGTGCTGCAAGCCTCGCCCCGGCTGTTCCTGGGCGTGAAGGCGGCTGGCGGCCTGTACCTGGCCTACCTGGGCATCAAGGCCATCCTGCGCTGCGCGCGCGACGCCGAGGTCTCGCTCGCGGCCCGGCCCGGCGATGCGCGTGACGCCTTCTGGCAGGGCTTCGTGACCAACCTGCTCAATCCCAAGGTGCTGCTGTTCATGATCGCCTTCCTGCCGCAGTTCACCTCGCCCGAGCAGGGGCCGGTCTGGTCGCAGATGCTGGTGCTGGGCGTCACCATGAAGATCCTGAGCCTGCCCTACGGCAGCTGCTTCGCCTACGGCGCCTCGCGCATCCGCGGCTGGGTGGGGCGCAACGCCTGGTTCCTGCGCGCGCAGCAGGGACTGCTGGGCGCCATCATGCTGGGCCTGGCGGCATATGTGCTTTACTCCACGACCGCGCCCTGAGTCCTTGATTCCCTGTCTTCCGCGCCCGGCCCCTACCTGCTACACGCAACCATGAGCACCGCTACCCTGAACACCGGAGGCGATACCTCCTCCTCCACGCTGGTTCCCGTCCTGTCGCTGATGGCGGCGATGGCGTCCCTGTGCATCGGCACCTCGTTCGCCAAATCGCTGTTCCCGATGGTGGGCGCGCAGGGCACTACCGCCTATCGCATCGTGATCGGCGCGCTGATCCTGCTGGCCATCTGGCGTCCGTGGCGCTTTCCGCTGAGCCGCGCCAACGCGCTGAAGATCGCGCTGTACGGCGTCACGCTGGCCTGCCTGAACCTTATGTTTTACATGGCGCTGCGCACGCTGCCGCTGGGGATCGCCATCGCCATCGAGTTCACCGGGCCGCTGGCGCTGGCGGTGTTCTCGTCGCGCCGCGCCATCGACTTCCTCTGGATCGCCTGCGCGGCGGCCGGGCTGCTGTTGCTGATCCCGACCGGCCAATCGGTGCACGACCTGGATCCCGTCGGACTGGCCTATGCGCTGGGCGCGGCGGTGCTGTGGGCGCTGTACATCATCTTCGGCAAGCGCGCCGGCCATATCCACGGCGGTCAGGCGACCTCGCTGGGCCTGACCGCGGCGGCCCTGGTGGCGCTGCCGGTGGGCGCCGCCCATGCCGGCACGGCGTTGCTGGATCCGTCGCTGATCCTGGCCGGCATCGCGGTGGGCGTGCTGTCCAGCGCGCTGCCGTATTCGCTGGAGATGGTGGCGCTCAAGCGCCTGCCGAACAAGACCTTCGGCGTGCTGCTCAGCATGGAGCCGGCCATGGGCGCGCTGGCCGGCGTGGTGGTGCTGAACGAGCAGCTGTCGGGCAACCAGTGGCTGGCCATCGGCGGCATCGTGATCGCGTCGGCGGGCTGCGCCGCCACCGCCAGACGCCGCGCGCCGCCCGCCCCCGCGCCGGACTGAGACGCGGACGGCGCAGGCGTATCAATCGGCGGTGATGCCCTTGCTCCGGATCACCGCGCCCCAGCGCTCGTGCTCCTGCCGCGCATAGGCGCTGAACGCTTCCGGCGTGCTGCCGGTCGGTTCCATGCCTTGCAGCTTCAGCTGCTTGACCACCTCGGGCGCGCGCAGCGCCTGTTCGATCGCCTGGCTCAGCTTCCTGATCACCGGCTCGGGCGTGCCGGCCGGCGCCACCACGCCCTGCCAGGCGGCGGCCTCGAAAGCCGGACCGCCGGCCTGCGCGAAGGTCGGCACGTCAGGCAACTGGTCCGAGCGCCGCGCCGCCGGCACGGCGATGGGGCGCAGCTTGCCGCCCTGGATCAGCGGCCGCGCGGCGGCCAGATCGGCCATCATCAGGGGCACCACGCCCGAGGCCACGTCCTGCAAGGCCGGCGGCGTGCCCTTGTAGGGGATGGCGGTGGCCTTGCCCTTCACCGTTTCCAGGAACAGCTCCATCGCCAGATGGTGCGGGCTGCCCACGCCCAGCGAGGCGTAGCTGGGCGCCTTGTCGCTCTTCAGGTAAGCGATGACGTCGGCCAGCGTATGCAGGTTCGAGTCCGGCGACACCACCAGCACGATGGGCAGGTCCACCAGCGTGGACACCGGCGCCAGATTCTTCTGCGGGTCGTATGGCAGCTTGCGGTAGAGCCAGGGATTCAGGGCCAGCGTGCTCATGCCGGCCGTCATCAGCGTGTAGCCGTCGGGCGCGGCGCGCGCGGTTTCCTGGGCGGCGACGATGGTGGCCGCGCCGGGACGGTTCTCGACCACCACCGGCTGGCCCAGCGCGTCGGCCACGTGCCGGGCCACGATGCGCGTGGCGATGTCGCTGCCGCCGCCGGCGCTGAAGGGCACCAGCCAGCGGATCGGATGATCGGGGAATTCGGCCGCCGACGCGGGCCGGACGGCGGCCACGGATGCCGCCAGGGCAGCGGCCAGCAAGGCCGCGCGCGGCAGGCGGCGGAAAATGCCTGTGAACATGGGGACTGTCTCCTTATCCCGTTTTACGGCCTGCTTGGACCGCATTTAATTAACATATTAATTATGTTGGCACGCCAGGGCCGGGCAACGCAAGCGTGCGCCAACCGTCTCGCGATCACGCACGGGTTCGAATGTCCGTGGTTCCGATCCGGCGCGCTCACGCGCGGGCGGCGGCCAGCCAGCCCAGGCCATCCGACGTGGCGCCGGCCGGCCGGTATTCGCAGCCGATCCAGCCGCGATAGTCCAGCTCGCGCAGCAGCGCATAGATCCAGGAATAGTTCAGTTCGCCCTGGTCGGGCTCGTGCCGCAGCGGCACGCCGGCGATCTGCAGATGCCCGACGCGGCCGGTGGGCAGGTAGCGCCGCAGCTTGGCGCTGACGTCGCCCTCGACGATCTGGCAGTGGTACAGATCCATCTGCACCTTGAGGTTGGGCGCGTTGACCGACTCGACCACGGCATGGGCCTCGTCCTGACGGTTGAGGATGTAGCCGGGAATGTCACGGGTATTGATGGGCTCGATCAGCAGCGTGACATTACACGCACGCGCCTGCGACGCGGCCCAGGCCAGGTTCTCGCGGTAGCAGTCCAGCAGCGCGGCGCGCGGCGCGCCGTCGGGCGCCAGCCCGGCCATCACATGCACCTGCGGGCAGGCCAGCGCGTCGGCATAGGCCAGCGCCTGCTCCAGGCCAGCGCGAAACTCGTCTTGCCGGCCGGGCAGCGCGGCCAGGCCTCGATCGCAGCGCGCCGCGGCGCCGACCGGCGTGTTGATCAGCACCTGGCGCAGCCCCGCCGCGTCCAGGCGCTCGCGCACGAAGGCCGCCGGCGCTTCATACGGCGACATGCATTCCACGCCAGCAAAACCATCGGCGGCGGCCGCCGCATAGCGGTCCAGGAACGCATGTTCCGTGTACATCATGGACAGGTTGGCGGCGAACTTCAGCATGGCGGGCTCCTGCGCTGCGTGGCGCCGCCCGGTGGCGGCACCCCGCGAACATAGCACAGGGCCGCCGCCCCGCCCTCCTGCCGCGACTAGTACGTCAGGCGCATGCCCAGCAGCACGCTGCGGCCAGGCAGCGGCGCCACCGAGGAGATGAACGAGGCATGGTTGTAGGCCAGCCTGTTCAGCAGGTTGGTGCCGCGCAGGTAGACCTCGTAGCCGGTCGAGCCGTAATTGCCGCGATAGGCCACGACGGCGTTGACCAGGTTGTAGCCGGGCGTGCTGTTCTCGTAGGCGGCGATGTCCTTCTGCGAGAACACGCGCGCGTACTCGACGCCGGCCGACCACTGCTGCCACTTGAAGTTGCCGCGCAGGCCGGCGCGCGCCGCCGGGATGCGCGGCAGGTTGCCGTCGCCGCCGGTCAGCTTGCCGCGCACGTAGTCGCCGAAGACGGCGGCCGAGAACACGGGCGTGAACTGATGCCGCAGCTCGCCTTCCACGCCGGTGAACTCGGCGTCGCGCTGGGTGTACTCGATCAGGCGGAAGTCCTCGTAGCGGTCCAGCGTGTTGGCGTAGATGTAGTTCTTCACGCGGTTGTGGAACACGCTGGCGCTGAAAGTGGTTGCGCCCGAGTGCTTGCGCAGCGTCAGGTCGATGTTGTGCGAGGTCTCCCGGCCCAGGCCGGCGTTGCCGATCTCATAGGTGTTGGTGGCCAGGTGCACGCCCTTGGCGTAAAGCTCCTGCGCGGTCGGCAGGCGCTGCGAGCGCGACAGCGACAATGCCGCCGAATACTCCGGCGCGAAGTTCCAGATGGCTGCCGCCGACAGCGAGGTGCCCGACAGGCTGCTGCGCGGCGCGCCGCCCTGGGGCGAGACCGTCTGCCAGTCCTGGCGCGCGCCCAGCTCGAAGCGCCAGTCGGCCAGCTTGTATTCCTCCAGCAGGAAGATGCCGTTGGCGCGCGTCTTGCTGCGCGGCAGGAAGGCTTCCTCGCCGTCCGCGCGGAAATCGCTGTAGGACGTCTGCATGCCCACCACGCCGCGCCAGCCGGCGACGGGCTTGTGCTGCGCCTCCAGGCGCAGGTCGTAGCCACGGTTCTTGAAGGTGGTGCCGACCTCGCCGCCCTCGATCTCCTGGTGCTGGTAGTCGGTCAAGCCGCCGCGCAGGCGGATCTTCTCGATGCCGGCGAAGGGATCCAGGTATTCGGCTCGCAGGTCCGTGCGATTGCTGCGCAGCTTCACGTAGGGCACGCCGCCGCCCTCGGCGCCGTGGTCATGGTCGTGGCCGTCCTCGTCGCCATGATCGTGGCCGCCGCAATGCAGATGCGTGCCATGCGGATGGCAGCCTTCGTATTCATGATTGTGCCCAGGCAGGCCGTACTTGCTTTCCAGGTGCGTGAAGGCCAGGCCGATGTAGCCGCGCGGCGTGATCCAGGACATGCCCACCGTGCCTTGCGTGGATTCGCTGTACGAGCCGTCCAGCTTGCTGCTGGACCAGTCTGGCACGCGATAGTCGCCGCTGCGGCGCTTCATGCCTTCCACGCGCACGGCGAAATTGCCTTCGCCGGCGGTGATGCCGATGGCGCCCGCGCGTTCCTTGGTGCCGGTCGCGCCACGGATCTCGGCCTCGGCGGCGATGCCTTTCTCGGGGACTTCGGTGGGGATTTTCTTGTCGATCACATTGACCACCCCGCCGATGGCGCCGCCGCCGTACAGCAGCGCCGCCGGGCCGCGCAACACCTCGATGCGCTCGGCCAGCAGCGGCTCGGTGGTCACGGCATGGTCGGGCGAGATGGCCGAGGCGTCCATCAGCTCGGAGCCGTCGGACAGCGCCTTCACGCGCGGCGCGGTCTGGCCGCGGATCACCGGACGGCTGGCGCCGCCGCCGAAGGTATCGCTATGCACGCCCGGCAGGCCATCGAGCGTGTCGCCCAACGTGCCGCCGCGCTTCTCGACCAGTGCATCGCCTTCCAGCACGGAGGCCGGCTGCGTGGTGCTGTTCAGGTCCAGCCCCAGCGGATTGGCCGAGACCGTGACCGGCGCCAGCGTGGCGGCGGCGTCCGCCTGGCCGGCCGCTTGCTGGGCCTGCGCGGTGGCGCCGGAGGCGGCGAGCAACGCCCACGCCAGCGGCCGCAATCCCTTCCCGGCCGCGCCGGCGCGGCGGGCGAAGCGCCGCGATCCCTCTTTCTTTCCCTGCATCTCGATTCCTATGGATGTTATATCATTACGAACAAAAGTTAGATGATATAACATTACATAAACAACAAGCGGCAAGGCAAAAAAAAATGCGCGGCCCCGTCGCCGGCGCCGCGCCCTTCCGGATCCGATGCGGACTCTCAGTCGTCTTGCAGGCCGCACAACGCCTGCAGCACCGCCACCCGGCTCTGTCCCAGCACCATGCCGTGCCAATCGGCGTCGCCGCAATAGAAGGCATCCAACGTGGCCTTCAGAATGGCCCGGCGCGCGTCCTCGCTGGCTTCCGGATGCGCGCGCAGCCAGTTGCGGCCCCGCAGCGCCTGCACCACGTCGGCAAAGGGCTGGGTGCCGAATTCCAGCGCCATCAGCGTCGGCGTGGACGTCGGGCAGGCATCGTAGATGACGCTGGCCAGCTGGCCCGTGATGTCCACCGAGGCCGAGCTGCCCTGGTACGGCACCGCGATGTCCGCGCCGTACCAGTGCCGCGCCCGCGCCACTTCGGCCTCGTCGCGCCGGCCGGCGTAGATCTT
Source organism: Achromobacter sp. 413638 (assembly GCF_043119405.1). Taxonomy (NCBI): domain Bacteria; kingdom Pseudomonadati; phylum Pseudomonadota; class Betaproteobacteria; order Burkholderiales; family Alcaligenaceae; genus Achromobacter; species Achromobacter sp. 413638. The sequence goes on along the minus strand of NZ_JBICCO010000003.1, from coordinate 26,054 downwards.
CTCGCCGTGGCCGCGCGGCCCCAGCCCCGTATGCACGTCGATCCAGCCGATGCTGGAAAAACCGGCGGCATGTTCCTTCAGGATGCGCCGCATGTTCAACAGCGAGGCCGCCGGGCGATCGCCGCCATAGAACAGGCCGTCGGCATGCGTGTACTGCCCGCGCGAGACGGCCTGGGCGTAGGCGGCCAGGCCATGCTCGGCGATGTAGCGCTCCTGCTCGCGCCGGTTGGCTTCGGTCGGCGGCCAGGACTCGGGCAGCAGCAACGGATGCAGCGCGCCGTAGCCGGGGTTCTCGGGCAAGGGACGGCCATCGAAGGGCTGGGCATTGCGGTTCAGGTCGACGTTGCCCTCGTCGGTGCGCGCAATCCACGAAAAGCCATAAGGATTGACCGCGTGCACCAGCAGCAGGGCCACGCCGGAATCGCGCGCGCGCGCCAGCATCGGCGCATCGTCCAGCAGGGCCAGCTGGCAGCCGGAGCCACAGAAGCCTTCGGCGCCGTGCGTGGCGGACGTCATGATCAGCAGCCGTTCGGCCTTGGCGTCGCCGATCAGCGCCACGTCGGTGGACAGAGCCTCGTCCCGGGCGCCGCGCGCCTCGATCGGATACGAGGCCATGCGCGCGGCCACGGCCTTGGCGGCGTCAAGAAAGCGCTCGCGCGCCTGGGCGTAGCTGTCGGAAAAATAGCGGGACTGCATCATGCCTCCTGATTGTCGATGTCATGCCCGGTGCGGTCCTGGATCCAGAACAGCACCACGGTGGAAAGCGTCACGGTGACCATCAAGTACCAGGCCGGCGCCATCGGATTGCGGGTGACGTGCAGCAGCCAGGTGACGAAGAACTGCGCGAAACCGCCGAACACCGAGATGCCCAGCCCGTACACCACCGACATGCCGGTGGTGCGCACCGCCTTGGGAAAGAGTTCGGGCAGCATGGTGATGACCGGCGCGGTCTGCAGCGCCAACAATATCGCAAGCAAGGCGATCACGGTCATCAGCCGCGCGCTGCTCGGCGCCGACACCAGCCATTGGAAGCACGGCAACAGCGCGGCCACGGTGGCGGCGCGCGACCAGAAAATCACGCGCTTGCGTCCCACGCGGTCGGCCAGCAGGCCGACGAAGGGCGCGGCCACGAAACCGATGGCGCCCAGCACCACGCTGGCCGACAGCGTGGACGTGGCCGGCAGGCCCAGTTCCTTGTTGGCGTAGGCCGGCATATAGAAGCCAATGATCTGGGCGCAGACCATGCCGCCGATGACCAGCAGGATGCCCTTGGCCACCGCGCCCTTGTGCCCGGCCAGCACCCGCCGCAGCGGCTGGTGATCGGAGCGGGCGCGCGCCGCGCCGGGCGCGGGCTGGGGCTCCAGCGTCTCTTCCAGGTTGCGGCGGATATAAGCGCCCACCGGCACGGTCAGGATGCCGATCACGAAGGGCACGCGCCAGCCCCAGTCCTTCATCTGCTCGGGCGTGAGCGCGGCGGTCAGCAGCGCCACCACCAGCGCGCCCAGCATCACGCCCAGCGACTGGCTGCCGAATTGCCAGCTGGAATAGAAGCCGCGCCGCGACGGCGGCGCGTGCTCGACCAGCAGCGTGGTGGACGCTCCGACCTCGCCGCCGGCCGCAAAGCCCTGGATCAGGCGCGCAAGCACCATGATCACCGGCCCGGCGATGCCCATCTGCGCATAGGTGGGCGCCAGCGCGATCAGGCCACAGCCCAGGCCCATCAGCCACAGCGTCAGCGTCATGGCGGCGCGCCGGCCGTGACGGTCGGCATAGGAACCGATCAGCATGCCGCCGACCGGCCGCATCAGGAAGCCCACGCCGAAGGTGGCCGTGGTGAGCAGCAACTGCCCGTAGCCCGAGGCGGCAGGGAAGAACAGCGGCCCGATCACCAGCATCAGGAAGGTGAAGACGGTGAAGTCGAAGAACTCCAGCGCGTTGCCGATGGTGGTGCCGGCAATGACGCGCCGGCGCATGGAAGGCGTGTACAGCCCCGACTGGCCGGAAACGGCCGCGACGGCGATAGACATGATTTCCCCTTGATGTCCGTTAGGCTCGCGGCGCCCGGCCGGTGATCCCGGTTCCGTATCCGCTGCGATGGCCATGAATATACGGATGGCTGACGATAAGGAAAAGATAGTATTTTCGTTCCAGTGAAAGCTTTTCCTGATACCCCGCGCCTTCCGGAAGTCCGCCCATGAACCTGCGCCAGCTGCGCACCTTCGTCCTCATCGCCGAACACGGCAGCATCCGCGCCGCCGCCCGCGCCCTGCACCTGACCCAGCCGGCGGCCACGCGCAACCTGCGCGAGCTGGAGCAAAGCCTGGACGCCGAGCTGGTGCGCCGCAGCCCCAAGGGCGTGGAGCTGACCGCCTACGGCCAGGCGCTGTACAAGCGCGCCGTGCTGATCCTGCAGGAAACGCGCCGCGCCCAGGAAGAGATCGGCCAGATGAAGGACGGCGCCGGCGGTTCGCTGCACCTGGCGGTCAGCTCGTCGGCGCTGACCGTGCTGCCGGGCGCGCTCAGGGACTTCCGCCAGCGCATGCCGCGCGTGTCCGTTTCCTTCAACGAAGTCGCGCCGCCGCACAGCCACGAACTGCTCGAATCCGGCCATTACGACCTGCTGGTCCAGACCGAATACGGCGGCCAGATCGACGACGGTTTCACCCGCGCCACGCTCTACGACCTGCCGCTGGCGGTAGGCGCGCGCGTCGGCCATCCGCTGCGCCGCGCGCGCAGCCTGGCCGAGCTGCACGAGGCGCTCTGGCTGGTGCCGGGCAATATCGAGTCGCCGTCCAACCTGCTGCGCCTGGCCTATGCCGCCCACGGCCTGCCGCCGCCCCGCGATGTGATCCCCTGCCAGTCCATCGCCGTGGGCCTGGCCCTGATCGCCGAAAGCGACGCGCTGGGCATCTTCGTGCGCGACCTGTTCGAGCATCAACTGCTGCCGCGCCCCTTGCGCATGGTGCCGCTGGACCACGCGCTGCCCGCCGCGCGCGTATGCATCGTGACGCGCGCCGATTCACCGCCCACGCCGGCGGCCCAGTGCTTCATGGACTGCCTGCATGCGGCGCGGCGCGACATGAAAATGTCCACCATCGCGCCTGTCGTCAACGCCTCTTCATCCACAATACCGGCGAAGCCACCCGAAGCCACCAGGAGTAAACGCCTTCGATGAAGAATCCGGTCACATTGCCCACTTGGGGAGGGCAGCGCACGGAGCCGGAAGTTCGAGCGTCTACACCGAATGGCCACGGCTCGATACAAAGCAAGGGGCGTAGCCCGCGAGGCCGACCGCGAGCGACCACCACACGGCTAGCCATCTGGCAAATATTCGCTGCGCAGCGAATATAGTAGTTATACCGAATATTCGATATATTGCTGTTGTTCGCTGAACAAAAAAACACGGCCCTCATGACCGGATCAACTTTCGTGGCACACGCGCTAATCGACCAGCTCTTGGCTTCGCTCCGGGAGTTGCCGGACGTGCACGTCGAGTTAGCCCAGGCGGAGCCTGCCGCTCAAGCCGTCGGTCGCGCCGACGCGACGATTGAGCTGCAGGTCGCCGGTAAATCGATTGCCTTGCTGGTCGAGGCAAAGAAATCCGTCTATCCCCGAGATGTGCGACAGGCGCTGTGGCAATTGAAGTCGCCACAGCACGATCACTACACCAATGGGCAACGCCTGCTGATCGCCGAATCGATCTCACCAGGAGCGAAGGAGCTGCTCAGAGCCGAGCGCATCGGCTACTTCGATAGCGGCGGCAGCTTGTTTCTGCCGGCGGCGGGTGCCTACGTTTACATCGACAAGCCGGCTCCAAAGGCCTTGGAAAAATCGGTGCGCTCACTCTTCTCCGGAAGACGCACCCAAGTTTTGCATGCGCTCCTGGTCAATCACGAGCAATGGTTTGGCGTTACCGACGTGGCAGAACGGGCGCAAGTGGCTCCATCCACGGCCTCGGACGTACTACATGAGCTGGAACGGTTCGACTGGTTGACATCGCGAGGCCAGGGACCAAGCAAGGAACGGCATCTGCGCGAGCCCGGCGCGTTGCTCGATGCCTGGGCACAACAGCTCGCCACGCAACGCGCGCCATTGCTGCGCCGGTATTTCGTGCCCGGCTTGAAGTCCGATGCACTGATCGAACGGCTTGGTCAACTGTTCGCTACGCATGAGATCACTTACGCAGTGAGCCAGGAAGCCGCTGCGCAACGCTATGCCCCTTTCCTGTCCAGCATTTCACAGACGAGAGTTCGACTGCTGCCCAGCCCCCGCGCCGATGCCGCAATGGCCGAGCTGGGTGCACGCGTCGTCAATGAAGGGGCGAACTTCGCGATCATCGAAACCAAGTCAACGGGAGAACTGCTGTTTCGGCGACAGGTCGGCGGCATTTGGTTGGCAAGCCCGATCCAGGTCTATCTCGACCTCTTGCACGGCGAGGGCCGCGCCAGGGAATCGGCCGAGCATTTGCGCAAGGAAAGGATCGGATTCTGACGGTGAAACCGGCAACGTTCGATGGCTACAGCGACCCGTACACGGAGGACTGCGAACGCGTTCTCGTAACACTGCTGCGCGGACTCGGACCATGGAAAGAGTCGGTCTACCTGATCGGGGGACTTACGCCCCGGTATCTCGTCACCGCCCGGCCTCCAGAAGTGCCAGCGCACGCAGGCACTCTGGATGTGGACATCGTGATCGACCTGCAAATCCTGGCTGATACCGCGGCGTATCACACGCTCGAAGAGAACCTCAGGAAAATGGGGTTTGAGCGGGCCGAGAACAGCGCCGGCATGAAGCTCTCTTGGCGCTGGCAGACCCGCACCGAACAGGGTGCGTTGATGGTGCTGGAACTGCTGGCGGATGCACCGGACATCGCCGGCGGCAAGGTACAGCCATTGCCGACCGTAGGCACGATCTCCGCGCTGAACATCCCTTATTCGTCCATCGTTTTTGACCTGCACCAAGTCGCCGAGATTCAGGCTGAGATCCTCGGCGGCAACGGCATCGCAACGGAACGGATCCGGCATGCCAACGTGGTCAGCTTTACCTGCCTGAAGTCCTTTGCATACGATCAGCGTTTCGAACGCAAAGACGCGCACGATCTGATCTACTGCCTTGAACATGCAGCCGAAGGGCTGGACGCCGTGGCCATGGCGTTTCAAAGGGAGCGCAGCGGCAAGCACGGCGCCGTCGTCAAGGCCTCTCTGGCGATTCTGCGCAGTCGCTTCGCAAGCGACGACAAGACAGAGGGTTATCGCAAGGACGGTCCGGTGTCGGTCGCCAGGTTCGAACTGGGTGAAGGCGATGAGCCTGAGCAGCGGGAGGCAAGGATATTGCGGCAACGACAGGCCTGCGACGTGATTGAACAACTCCTCGCTAGAATCGGCATGGTGAATTGAAAAAAACCGGCGGCGCTCGCGCGCCGCCGGCCTGAAAAACCGAAGGCTGTCCGGCAACAGCCCCGGCACTGCAATCGTCCGATGCCGGAGCCCCGCCCTGTTCAGCCGGCGCGGCCGGCGATCTCGCCCACCACCCGCACCCGCGCCCGGACAGCGTTGCCCGGCAGGTAGGCCAGCGGAATGTCCTCCTGCTCGATCACGGTGACGGTATCCGCGTCGGCGCCAGCGGCCACCGCGCGGCCCACGGCGATCTTGCGCGCCTGTTCCAGCAGCTCCTCGCGGCCGAGGTTGGTGAAGATCTGGTCGACCTCGCCCGACACCTGCGCAATGGCCGCGCCCACGGCGTTAGCCACCGCGTGATTGGCCACCCGCGCGACTTCCGAGAAGCCCGCCACGCGATCGGGAATCAGCACCGAGCCGCCGCCGACCGCGATCAGCGGCACGTCGCGCGCATCGCTCTTCATGCGGTCGCTGGCCTCGGCGATAGCTTCATGGATGCGCGCCAGCGCGCCTTGCACCGTGGCCGCGCTCAGGTGCGCCACGCGCGAGCGGTCGCCGATGTCGGCCAGGCCCGCCGCCACCGCGATGTCGGTGCAGGTCAGCTGATTGCCGCCGAACACCAGCGCCTCCTGCAGCAGCCGGTGGCCCACGCTGACCGGCCCGATCTGCAGGGTATCCGGGTTCACCAGCGTACCGCCGCCCACGCCGATGGACAGCAGATCCGGCATGCGGAAGGCCGTGCGCACGCCGCCCACCTCGACCATGTTGTTGGCCTGCCGGGGGAAGCCGTTCTGCACGCAGCCCACGTCGGCGGTGGTGCCGCCCACGTCGCAGACCACCGCGTCATTGATCTTGGCCAGGAACACCGCGCCGCGCATGGAGTTGGTCGGCCCCGACGCGAAGGAATGCACCGGGAAGTCGCGCGCGTTCTCGGCCAGCGTCACGGTGCCGTCGTTCTGCGTCAGGAACAGCGGCGCGTCGATGCCGCTGTCGGCCAGCGCCTGCACGAAGGCGTCGGTGGTCTTGTGCGCCAGGTCGATCAGCGTGGCGTTCAGCAGCGCGACGTTCTCGCGGCCCAGAAGGCCAATGCGGCCAAGCTGGTGCGAATAGGTGATGCGGCAGTCCGGATGCTCCTGCTTCAGGATCTCGCCGGCACGCAACTCGGCGTCGCCGATCAGCGGCGAGAACACGCCGCTGATCGCCACGGTGGAAACGCCCGAGGCGCGGATGGCGCGGGCGGCGTCGCGCACCGCGCGTTCGTCCAGCGGCATCAGCTCGCGGCCGTCGAACTCATGGCCGCCCTGCACCAGATAGGTGCCGCCGTTGACCTTCTGCGCCAGGTCCTCGGGCCAGTCGCAGAACGGCAGCAGCGAGGCCGCGGCCGGCAGGCACACGCGCAGCGCGGCGGCGGGCTCCAGGTCGCGCCGCTGCACCACCGCGTTGGTGAAATGGGTGGTGCCGATCATCACCGCCTCGGGCGCCGCGGCCTGCGGGCAGGCCTGGATCAGCGCCGCCAGCGCGCGCCGCACGCCGGTGGTCACGTCGGAAGTGGTGGGCGACTTGACCGCCCCGAGGACCTGGTTGTCCTGCACGAATACGGCGTCCGTGTTGGTGCCGCCTACGTCGATGCCAATGTGTTTCATAGCGATTGCTTCACGCGAAGACGGTGCGATAGTCGATGTCGAATCCAAACGCGCGCGGGCCGACCAGTTCGAGGCCGCGTTCGCTGGTGAATACCTGGGGCGCGGGCAAGGCCAGCACGCTGACACGCTGGCCGAAGCGCAGCACGTCGGTGCCGATGCCGTCGCCGCTGACCGAGTCCAGCACGCAGATCAGGTCCGGCGTCATGACCTCGGGCACGCCGTCGCGCTCGCCCACCGAGAACTCGTTCTGGAAATGCAGCGTGTAGCGCGAACCGCGATCCTCGCCCAACCCTTCGAGCACGGCGCGGCCGCGCAGGAAGCCCGCCGTGGTGCGGCGTTCCACGTCCACGACCTTGCCGCTGAACATGCGCTTGCCGCCGGACTCCTGCAGCACCGCGTCGATCACGTCGTCGTGCTGGCGCCGCGCGCGCAGCACCACCTCGCCCAGCCGGATGGCCTTGCTGACGGTGTAGAGGATGCCGTGTTCCTTGACCTCGGCGCCGCTGCGCGGGGTCTTGCAGGTGGCGGCGGTGGAGCCCATCTCGACCACCACCTTGCGGCTCAGGCGCTCGACCCAGGTGGCCGACGCGGCGCGCGTGACGATGACCTCGTTGTCGCGGATGTCGGCCACGGCCAGCGGATACATGGGCAGGCCGCGCACGGCGAAGCTGGTCATCTGGGCCTCGGGATAGGCGCGGCCCATGCTGTCGGCGTCCACCACCGGCAGGCCCATCAGCGCGGCCACCATGAAGGGTTGCAGGCCGTTGCCGCCGCCGATTTCCAGCGCCATGATGGCGCGGAAGCGCTGGCCGCAGTATTCCTCCATCATGCGCACCGGCTTGACCGCGAAATGCGGATCGGCCAGCCGTTCCTGGCCGACCAGCGGCGCGCCCATGCCCGAGACCACCGCCACGCGGTCGTCCTCGTTCAGGTACATGGGATCCAGCAGCGAGGCGCGATAGCCCTTCTTGTAGAGCTGGCGCATGTTGAGCAGTTTCTGGTACGGATCGCCGCCGCCGCCGGTGCCCAGTATCCAGGCGCCCACGGCCAGGGCTTCCATCTCTTCGGCGGACACGACGCGCGTTCCGGTTTGCGTGCTTGCGGCTACAGATAGCATGGTTCGATGAAGTCTCTGGTGAACCGGGAAGGTGGCCAAACATTACTGCGCGCTTCCAAGCCCGGGCAAATTGAATCTGTGCATGCCTCGCATAAACCCAAATCATGCGGCGGCATGCGCTGCGCCTATGCGCCGCATTCTTCGTATTTATTTGCCGCCGCCGGGTCCATCTGCAAATATCGGCGTACAGACTCCGGCAGCGTCCGGCACGCGACATACAAGGGGAAACACCAATGCGGCATCGTCTGAGCAACTTCCTGCTGGCGGCGGCCATCGCCTGCGCGCCGCTCTCCTCGCATGCGTTCGAGACCGCCAACGGCAAGCGCATCCTGGTCATCGGCGGCCAGCAGGCCGTGTCGGTGATGGACCCTGCGCAGAAGTACGACTTCTCGATCCGCACCATCCAGCAGGCCACCTACGACGCGCTGCTCAAGTACGAGGGCGACCCCGTCGAGCTCAAGCCCTGGCTGGCCACGTCCTGGACCGTCAACGACGACGCCACCGTCTGGACCTTCAAGCTGGACCCGCGCGCGAAATTCCAGAACGGCGATCCGGTGGACGCCGCCGCGATCAAGGCCTCGTTCGAGCGCACGCTCAAGCTGAACAAGGGCCCGGCCTGGATGTACACCGATTTCCTCAAGCCCGAGAACATCAGCGTCGAAGACCCGCAGACGCTGCGCTTCACGCTCAGCCGTCCCTACGCGGCCTTCCTCAGCCTGCTGCCCTGGTGGTACGTGGTCAACGTCAAGCAGGCCATGGCCAACGAGCACAATGGCGACTATGGTCAGCAATGGCTGACCGATCACACCGCCGGCTCCGGCCCTTACCGCGTCAAGCGCGTCGAACCCAATTCCCTGTACGAGCTGGAAGCCTGGGACGGCTACTGGAAGGGCTGGCCGCAGCCCGAGAAGGCGCGCCTGGGCGGCATCATCTACCGCGTCATCACCGAGAACTCCAGCCGCCGCGCGGCGCTGGCGCGCGGCGAGATCGACATCGCCGGCAGCCTGTCGCCCGAGGACCTGGACCAGCTCGAATCGGTCAAGGGCGTGAAGATCGGCCGCAAGGCCGGCACCGGCATGGGCGGATTCGGTCTGAAATTCAATACACAGGGCAAGTACATGTCAGACCTGAACCTGCGCCGCGCCCTGGCCTACGCCTTCGATTACGACTCCTTGCTGAAGATCTACAACGGCCGCGCGCGGCTGATGGACAGTCCCTTCCCGCCATCGGTCAAGGGCCATGTGGCCGTGCCCGACATGCCGCGCCGCGACATGGACAAGGCCCGCGCCTACCTGGCCAAGTCCAAGTGGCCGCAAGGCGGCATCGAGCTGGAATACGTCTACGTGCAGGGGCTGGAGGAAGAGCGCCAGATGGGCCTGTTGCTGATCGACAATCTCAAGCCGCTGAACATCACGATCCGCATGGTGCCGCTGACCTGGCCCAACATGGTGGCGCGCGGCGCCAAGGCCGAGACCTCGCCCGACATATTCGCGTCCTTCAGCACCACCATGTCGATCGATCCGGACCCGGTGGCCTACATGTATCACAAGGGTTCCTGGGGCCAGTACTACGCCACGCATTTCCTGGACGACCCGGAACTGTTCTCGCTGATCGACCGCGCACGCACGCTGCCGGCCTGGTCCGACCGCCAGCCGCTGTATGAAGAGATCCAGCGCCGCATCGTGGCGGACCAGCCCGAGATCTTCGGCATGATCCGCGACCGCAACACGGCCACGCGCGACTACGTGCAGGGCTTGGTGGACTCGCCCATCCGCATGGCCAGCGAGTTCGACCTGTACCCGCTGTACATCGGCCGCTAGGACCGTCACGCCCCATGCTGCGCTTCATCGTCAAACGCTCGGCCTTCATGCTGCTGATGGTGGCGGGCCTGCTGGCCATCACCTTCACCATCTCGCACGTGGCGCCGGGCGATCCGGCCCGGCTGGCCGCCGGCCCGAACGCCACCGAGGCCATGGTCCAGACGTTGCGCGCCGAGTACGGCATGGACAAGCCGGTGGTGGCGCAGTTCGGCGGCTATCTCGCCGGCGTCGTGCAGGGCGACCTGGGACGCTCCATCACCACCACCCGGCCGGTGTTCCAGGACCTGCTGCGCTATTTCCCCGCGACGCTGGAGCTGGTGTGCTTCGCCATCCTGCTTTCCATCGTCGGCGGCGTGGCGCTGGGCACGCTGGCCGCCGCCACGCAGAACCGCTGGCCCGATCACCTGATCCGCCTGCTGTCCACGTCCGGCGTGGCCTTCCCGATGTTCTCGCTGGGCCTGCTGCTGAAATACGCCTTCGCCCAGCACCTGGAATGGCTGCCGCTGGGCGGCCGGCTCGACATGCTGGCCTTTCCGCCGGACACCATCACCGGCTTCTACACCATCGACAGCCTGCTGCACGGCGACGTCGACACCTTCCTGTCGGCGCTGTCCTACATGCTGCTGCCGGCGCTGGCGCTGTCGTTTCCGGCGCTGGCCTCCATCATCCGCGTCAACCGCGCCGAGATGCTGGAAGTGCTGCGCCAGGACTACATCGTCGCGGCGCGCGCGCACGGCGTGGCGCCCTGGCGCGTGATCGCCAAGTACGCGCTGCGCAACGCCATGCTGCCCACGCTGGCCATGATCGGCCTGCGCTTCGGCTGGATGCTGGGCGGCACGGTGCTGATCGAATCGGTGTTCGACTGGCCCGGCATCGGCCTGTACGCGGTGCAGGCCACCATGAATTCCGACTTCCAGCCCATCATGGGCGTGACGCTGGTGCTGGGCGTGAGCTTCATGCTCATCAACTTCGTCATCGACATCATCTACGGCCTGCTGGACCCGCGCGTCCGGCAGCAGGGTTGAGCACCATGTCCACCACCGCCCTACCCACCTCCCAGGATGCGCGGCACGGCCTGGGCCGCCAGCTGCGGCTGTATGCCAGCACCTTCGCGCGCAACAAGTCCGCCATGCTGGGCCTGGTCATCGTCGTCGGCTTCCTGCTGGTGGCGCTGTTCGCGCCCTGGCTGGCGCCCTATCCCGAAGACGCCGCCGGCAGCGTCAAGCTGGCGCAGAAGCTGCTTCCGCCCAGTTCGGCGCACTGGTTCGGCACCGACGAGATGGGCAACGATGTGTTCTCGCGCGTGATCCTGGGCGCGCGCACCTCGTTGCAAATCGGCCTGACCATCACCGTGATCGCCGCGCTGATCGGCGTGCCGCTGGGCGTGATCGCCGGCTACTTCGGCGGCCGCGTGCAGGAATGCATCATGCGCGTCACCGACATCTTCCTGTCGGTGCCCGGACTGGTGCTGGCCATCGCCATCGTCGGCGCGCTGGGGCCCGGCATCCTCAACGCCATGATCGCGCTGTCGCTGGTCTGGTGGCCGGGCTACGTGCGGCTGGTGCAGGCCAAGACGCTGTCGCTCAAGGGCGAGGTCTATATCGACGCGGCCCGCATGATGGGCGCCGGCCCGCTGCGTATCGTGTTCGTCCACATCCTGCCCAACTGCGTCTCGCCCATCGTCATCAAGGCCTCGATGGACATGGGCATGGCCATCCTCAGCGCCGCCAGCCTGGGCTTCCTGGGCCTGGGCGCGCAGCCGCCCGCGCCGGAATGGGGCGCGATGATCTCCGTGGGCCGCAACTACCTGCCGCAATGGTGGTGGTACTCGGCCTTTCCCGGCCTGGCCATCTACCTGACGGTGCTGGGATTCAACCTGATCGGCGACGGGCTGCGCGACGTGCTCGACCCCAAACAACGAGGCTGAGGCTTCCCCCGAAGCGCCGGAAGCGCGGCGGAACGACTGACATGAACGCACCTTTGCTCGAATTCGACGACTTCAAGCTGCACTTCGATACCTTCGACGGTTGCTACCAGGCGCTGGACGGCGTCACGCTCAGCGTGGCGCCGGGCGAAGCCCTGGGAATCGTGGGCGAGACCGGCTGCGGCAAGTCGGTCACGGCCAAGAGCGTGCTCGGGCTGGTGCCCAGCCCGCCGGCGCGCGTGGCGGGCGGCGACCTGCGCTATCGCGGCCGCAGCCTGCTGGGCCTGGATGAAGCCGCCATGCGCCGCATCCGTGGCGTGGAGATCGCGATGATCTTCCAGGATCCCATGACCTACCTGAATCCGCTGTTCACCATCGGCGACCAGATGTCGGCGGTGATCGCCGCGCACGACGCCGGCAAGCCGCGCGGACAACGCCGCGACGCGCGCCAGCGCCGCGCCCATGCCACCGAGATGCTGGCCCGCGTGCACCTGCCCAATCCCGACACGCAATTGACGCGCTATCCGCACCAGCTATCCGGCGGCCAGCGCCAGCGCGTGCTGATCGCCATGGCGCTGTCCGGCTCGCCGTCGCTGCTGATCGCCGACGAGCCGACCACGGCGCTGGACGTCACCATCCAGGCGCAGATCCTGGACCTGCTCGACGAGCTGCGCCGCGACCTGGGCCTGGCCATCCTGTTGATTTCGCACGACCTGGGCGTGATCTCGCGCGTCTGCGACCGCGTCGCCGTGATGTACGCCGGCACGGTGGTCGAGACCGCGCCGGTGCAGGCGCTGTTCGACGCGCCGCGCCATCCCTACACGCGCGGCCTGCTGGCCTCGGTGCCGCACCCGCGCCGGCCCGCGCAGATGCCGGTGGGCATCCCCGGATCCGTGCCCAACCTGCTGCATCCGCCCGCCGGCTGCCGCTTCCAGGCGCGCTGTCCGTCCGCCGCCGCGGCCTGTGCCGTCAAGCGCCCGCCCACCGTGGAACTGGCGCCGGGCCACGGCGCCGCCTGTCTGCTGCTGACGCCGGCCTCGGCCACCGCCGGAGGCCGCGTCCATGCTGCTTGAGCTGCAATCCGTATCGCGCGAGTTCGCGATGAACGACGGCCGCAAGCTGCACGCGGTCAACGAGGTCGACCTGGCCATCGCGCCCGGCGAGGCGCTGGGCCTGGTGGGCGAGTCCGGCTGCGGCAAGTCCACGCTGGGCCGGCTGTGCGCGCGGGCGCTGGACCCGACGCGCGGCAAGGTCATGTTCGAAGGCCGCGACATCACCCGGCTGCCGCCCGCCGAGCTGCGCGCGCTGCGCCGCTCGATCCAGTTCATCTACCAGGATCCGCATTCGGCGCTGAACCCGCGCATGACCATCCTGCGCAGCGTGTCCGAGCCGCTGATCCTGCATACCGATCTGCGCGGCGCCAGGCTGCGCGCGCACGCGGCCGAGCTGATGGAGATGGTGGGCCTGCCGGCGCAATTCCTCAGCCGCTATCCGCACGAACTGTCCGGGGGCCAGAAGCAGCGCGTGTGCATCGCCCGCGCCATCGCGCTCAAGCCCAGGCTGCTGGTGCTGGACGAACCCACCTCGGCGCTGGATGTATCGGTGCAGGCGCAGATCCTGGGCTTTCTCAAGGATTTGCAGGAGCGCTTCCAGCTGTCCTATCTGTTCATCTCGCACAACCTGGCGGTGATCCGCGCGCTGTGCCCGCGCGTGGCGGTGATGTACCTGGGCCGCATCGTCGAGCAAGGCCCCACCGAGGCGGTCTTCGCCCAGCCCCGCCACCCTTATGCGCAGGCGCTGATCGACGCGATCCCGGTGCCCGAGGCGCGCCAGCCGGAGCGCCGCATCGTGCTGCAGGGCGACATCCCCTCGCCCATCGACCTGCCGCGCGGCTGTGCCTTCGCCTCGCGCTGCCCGCAGGCCATCGCCGGCCGCTGCGACGCGACGCAGCCGGGGCTGTACCGCGACGGCGCGGCGCGCGAGGTGCGCTGCCATCTGTACGCGACGGCCTGAGCGGGCCGCGCTGACACGCTCCTGACGGCCGGCAAGATGGTAAAACAGCACACTGATATGAGTCGCCCGGCATGACCGCTCTCGTGGACAAGTTCGCCAACCAGCTCGACTGGAACCTGCTGCGCACCTTCATGGTGATCGTGCAGGAACGCAGCATCACGCTGGCCGCCCACCGGCTGTCGGTGACGCAGCCCTCGGTCAGCGCGGCCCTGCGCCGCCTGGAAGAGCGGCTGGACCGCCGGCTGATCGAACGCGGCGGCGCGGCGTCCTTCCAGCCCACCGCCGCCGGCGAGGTGCTGTACCGGCACTGCGCCGACATCTACCGCCTGGTCACCGCGCTGCCCGACGCGCTGGACGCGGCCCATAGCGCCGTGCAAGGCATCGTCACCCTGCACCTGAGCGGCCATGTGCACTGGCCCGAACTGCCGGCCCTGATCGCCGCCTACCGTCAGGAGTATCCGCTGGTCCGCTTCCGCATCAAGCGCGGCACCTGCGGCGACATCCTCAGCCTGCTGGCGCAGAAGAACGCCGCGCTGGGCGTCGTGTCCGCGTCCGACGCGCGCCCGACCCTCAGCCGTGCGCCGCTGTTCGAGCAGGACATGCTGCACTACGCCGCCGCCGGCGCGCCGTCCGGCGAACTGCGCGGCGCGCCCGTGATCGGCTACGAAGACGAACAGACCGGCGCGCCGCTGGCCGCGCTGGCCGTGCACCGGATCCGCTGCGGACTGGAAGGCGCCACCGTGGCCGAGGGCCTGGACTGCGACGCCGTCGCCGCGCTGGTGCGCGCCGGCGCCGGCATCGGCGCCCTCCCGCGCCGCTACGCCGAGGCCGATCCCGCCCTGGCGGCGTTGCCGCTGGAACCCGTGACGCTGCCGGTCTACCTGGTGCGCCACGAACAGGCCGGCGCCAGCCGCGCGGACCAGAGCTTCCTGCAATTCCTGGCGTCGCGTCTGCCGGCCGCCAGCACGCCCCGCGCCGCCTCGGACTGAGCCGCCCCGCGCCGGGCAAGCGCACGCGCCCCTGCGGTTATCATTGCGCGTAGCCCGGACGCCCCCGCCTGCCAGACGGACGGCGCGGATCCGCCCACCCCTGCCGCCGCGACCCATGTCGTTCCCCAAACTCTCCTCTCCGCCCACCCTGACCGACACGGTCGCCAAGCGCCTGCTCGCCGAAATCCAGGAAGGCCGCGCGCAGCCCGGCGACAAGCTGCCCACCGAAACCGCGCTGGCCGAACAGTTCGGCGTCAGTCGCACCGTGATCCGCGAAGCGGTGTCGCGGCTGCGCCAGGACGGCATCGTCGAGGCGCGCCAGGGCAGCGGCGTATTCGTCACCGGCGCCACCGGCAACCGCGCGCTGCGCATCGACGCCGCCGAGCTGCGCTCGCTGGATGCCGTGCTGCATATCGTGGAATTGCGCCGCGCGCTGGAGACGGAGATCGCCGCGCAGGCCGCGGCGCGGCGCAAGAAGCGCGACATGGCCGCCATCGACGCGGCGCTGGCCGCGATCTCCGAGGCCGTGGCCGCCGGCGGCGACGGCGTCCAGGAAGACGTGGCCTTTCACCGCAGCATCGCGCACGCCACGGGCAACCCGTACTTCCTCACCACGCTCACCTTCGTCAGCCAGTTCCTGGTCGCCGCCACCCGCATCACACGCGGCAACGAGGCGCGCCACGCCGACCAGATGCGCGCCGTGCTGCAGGAACACGCCGCCATCGTCGAGGCCATACGCGGCCAGGACGTGGAAGGCGCGCGCGAAGCGGCCCGCGTGCACATGGTCAACGCCGCCAAGCGACTGAGCCTGGCGCACCGCTGAACCACACGGCGGCCGTTGGCGCGCAGGGCGGTTTCACTCGCTCACGGTCCAACGCAGGGGCGCGCTGCCGCCCGCGGCGCCGGCCTCAGTCTTGCGCGAACGCCTTCAGGAAGAAATCCGCGGCGCCGAAATTGCCGGACTTCAGCGCGATGCTGATGTCGGCATCGACCGCCGCCGCGCGGCCCGAACACCAGGGCACGCCCGGATCGATCTGCTCGCCGATGGCGATCTGCTCCAGCCCCAGCGCCTGCACCACCGCGCCCGAGGTCTCGCCGCCGGCCACGATGAGCTGGCGCACGCCGAGTTCGATCAGACCGCGCGCGATGCGGGCGATCTCGGCCTCGATCAGCGCGCCGGCCCGTTCCGCGCCCAGCGCGCCCTGCGTCTGCCGGACGCTGTCCGGCGCGGCCGTGGAATAGAGCAACACCGGTCCCGAGGCCAGCAAGGGCCGCGCCCACGCCAGCGCCTCGCCCGCCACGTCCTCGCCAGCGGCGATGCGCAGGGGATCCAGCGCCAGCGCCGGACGGCCGCTGGCGATGAACGCGGCAACCTGCCCATTGGTGGCGGCCGAGCAGCTGCCCGCCACCACGGCCTGCGCGCCGGCCGCGCGCACCGGCGCCGTGGCCGCGCCCGGCGTCAGGGCCCAGTTCGCCGGCAGGCCAATCGCCACGCCCGAACCCGCCGTCACCAGGGGCATGCCCTTCAGCGCCGGTCCCAGAGCCAGCAGGTCGTCGTTGGACACGGCATCGACGATGGCGATCTCCACGCCCTCGGCGCGCAGCGCGGCGATGCGCTCGCGGATGGCGGCGCTGCCGCGCGCCACCACGGCATGGTCGATCAGGCCGACCTTGCGCCGCGTCTGCGCCGCCAGCACGCGCAGCAGGTTCGGATCCGTCATGGGCGTGAGCGGATGATGCTGCATGCCCGACTCGTTCAGCAGCACGTCGCCCACGAACAGATAGCCCTTGAACACCGTGCGCTTGTTGTCCGGAAAGGCCGGCGTGGCGATGGTGAAGTCCGTGCCCAGCCGGGCCATCAGCGCATCCGTCACCGGGCCGATATTGCCCTGCGGCGTGCTGTCGAAGGTGGAGCAGTACTTGAAGTAGATCTGCTCCGCGCCCTGCGCCCGCAGCCATGCCAGCGCCTCCAGCGATTGCGCGACCGCCTCGTCGGCGGGCAGGCTGCGCGTCTTGAGCGCGACCACCACCGCGTCGGCATCCGCGCGCAGCGGGCCGCCCGGCACGCCGATGGTCTGCACGGCGCGCATGCCGGCGCGCACTAGGTTGTTGGCCAGATCGGTGGCGCCGGTGAAGTCGTCGGCGATGCAGCCCAGCTTGATGCTCATTTCGCCTCCGGCAGGCGGATGCCCGGGAAGATCTTGATGACCGCGCTGTCGTCCTCGCGGCCATGGCCGGCGGTGGACGCTTGCATGAACATCTGGTGCGCGGTGGACGCCAGCGGCAGCGGGAATTTGCTATGGCGGGCCGTGTCCAGCACCAGCCCCAGATCCTTGACGAAGATGTCCACCGCCGACAGCGGCGCATAGTCGCCGGCCAGCACGTGCGCCATGCGGTTCTCGAACATCCAGCTGTTGCCGGCGCTGTGCGTGATCACTTCGTACAGTGCATCGGCGTCCACGCCCTCGCGCAGGCCCAGCGCCATGGCCTCGGCGGCCGCGGCGATGTGCACGCCGGCCAGCAGCTGGTTGATGATCTTGACCTTGCTGCCCGCGCCGGCGCGGTCGCCCAGCCGGTAGACCTTGCCGGCCATCGCTTCCAGCACGCCTTCACAAGCCGCGTAGGCGGCGGCGCTGCCGGCCGTCATCATGGTCATCTGGCCGGCGGCGGCCTTGGCCGCGCCGCCTGAGATCGGCGCGTCCAGATAGTGCAGGCCCAGCGCCTGCAGCCGGGCCTCCAGCGCCACGGACCAGTTCGGATCCACGGTGGAGCACATGACGAACACCGAGCCGGGTTGCAATTCGCCGGCCAGCCCGCCGTCGCCGAACAATACGGCCTCGGTCTGCTGCGCGTTGACCACCACGCTGACGATCACATCGCAGGCCCGCGCCATCTCGGCCAGCGTGGCGCAGGCCACGCCGCCCTCGGCCGCGAAGGCGGCGGCGGCCTCGGCGCGCACGTCGTACACGTGCACGGTCAGGCCGGCGCGGCGCAGGCTGCGGGCGATGCCCGAGCCCATCGCGCCCAGGCCGACCACGCCGACGCGGCGGCCGGTCGAGTTGGAAGAAGAAGTTGTGCTGTTCATGGTGTGAAGAGAGTGACGGCGATGAGTTGCGATGATGGGCGGCCGGGCGCGCTCAGCGCGGCAGGTCGTCGTCGATGTAGGCCCGGATGATGTCGGCGAAGCTGCCGTCGCCTGACAGCCCCAGCCGTTCGGCCCGGGACGTGTCCCAGCGGCCCGGCCAGCTGCCGACGATGCGCTCGACGCGCGCGTCCGGCTCCCAGTGGATGCGGTCCGCGACCGTGTCGCCCGCCACCTCGCGCAGCGCCCGCGCCATGTCTTGGGCCGTCACGCAGACGCCGGGCAGGTTGATGGGCGCGCGGCTGTCCAGCCGCGCCGCGTCCAGCTCGCAGCCCGCCACCAGCGCCGCGATCGCGCCGCGTGGCGACAGCAGCCACAGCCGCGTGCCGGGATGCACCGGGCACACGGCATCCTCTCCGTTCAGCGGCTCGCGGATCATGCCGCTGGCGAAGGACGAGGCGGCGGCGTTGGGCTTGCCCGGCCGCACGCTGATCGTGGGCAGGCGCAGCACCCGGCCGTCGACGAAACCGCGCCGCGTGTAGTCGGCCAGCAGCAGCTCGGCGATGGCCTTCTGCGTGCCGTAGGACGATTGCGGATTCAGCGCGGTATCGTCGCGCACGATCTCGGGCAGGTCTCCGCCGTACACCGCGACGGAGCTGGTGAAGATCACGCGCGGCCGGTGTCCCAGCGCGCGGCAGGTTTCGAGCAGCGCGCGCGAGGCATCCAGGTTGATGCGCATGCCCAGGTCGAAGTCGGCCTCGGCCTGGCCGCTGACGATGGCGGCCAGATGGAACACGACGCGCGTGTCGGCGTCCATCGCCTGACGCAGCACGGCCGGGTCGGAAATATCGCCCACCTGCGCATGCGCGCGCGGATCGCCGTGCGTATCGGCGGCGACCACGTCCAGCAGGTCGATGCGCGAGATCGGCTCGGCCGCGCCGTCCAGCGTCAGCAGGCCTTGCGCCAGCAGCTTGCGCGCCAGCCGCTGGCCCAGGAAACCGGCGCCGCCGGTGATGAGTATCTTCATGGCTGTGTGCCTCGTAGCGGATTCAGGGGTGCATGGCGCGCCGGATCAGGCGCCCCGGTTCAGATAGGGCCGCGCCCAGCCCAGGCCGGCCGATGTGCCCGCGCGGGGCCGGTACTCGCAGCCGATCCAGCCGTCGTAGCCCAGCGCGTCGATCTGCTCGAACAGGTAGGGATAGTTCAGCTCGCCCAGGTCGGGTTCGTGCCGGTCCGGCACGCCCGCGATCTGGATATGGCCGATGCCGGCCATGTCGCGGCGCAGTTTCATCGTCAGATCGCCTTCGACGATCTGGCAGTGATAGCAGTCGAACTGCACCTTCAGGTTGGCCGCGTCCAGCACGGCACGCACGGCCTGGGCCTCGTCCTGGCGCGTCAGGAAGAAACCGGGCATGTCGCGTGGATTGATGGGTTCGATGACGATGGTGATGCCGGCGCCGGCCGCGAGACGCGCGGCGTAATCCAGGTTTTCCAGGTACGCGGCGCGATGCGCGGCCCGGTCCTGGCCGGGCGCGATCATCCCCGCCATCACGTGCAGGCTGCGGTTGCCCAGCCTCGCGGCATATTCCAGCGCCTGGTCCAGCCCGCGCCGGAACTCGTCCTGCCGACCGGGCAGCGAGGCGATACCGCGCTCGCCGGCCTGCCAGTCGCCGGGCGGCGCGTTGAACAGCGCCTGCGCGAGGCCATGCGCGTCCAGCCGCGCACGGATCTCGGCGGCGGGATGCTCGTAGGGGAACAGGAACTCCACCGCCCGGAAGCCATCGCGAGCGGCCGCGGCGAAGCGTTCCAGGAAGGGATGTTCGGTGTACATCATGCTGAGGTTTGCAGCCAGGCGCGGCACGGCGATTCCTTTTCTGTATAAAGCTAACGGTTCACCATCCGGGCCGGCGTCAGCCACACGGCGACGGCGCCCAGCACCAGCAGCGCGGCCAGCACGTACATGCCGGACTGCGTCGACTGGGTCAGGTCCTTCAGGTAGCCGACCATGTAGGGGCTGACGAAACCCGCGAGGTTGCCCACGGAGTTGACGATGGCGATGCCGGCGGCGGCGGCCGTGCCCGACAGGAAGGCGGTGGGCAGCGACCAGAACAGCGGCGCGCAGGTCAGCACGCCAGCCGCGGCCAGCGACAGGAACAGCAGCGACATCGCGGTGTTGTCGGCGAACGAGGCCGTGGCGGCGAAACCGATGGCGCCCGCCAGGGCCGGCACGATCAGGTGCCAGCGGCGCTCGCGGCGGCGGTCGGCGCTGTGGCCCAGCAGGTTCATGACCACGATGGCGCACAGGAAGGGGATGGCGCTGAGCAGCCCGATCTTGAACGCGCCGCTCACGCCGGTGGACTTGACCAGCGTGGGCATCCAGAAGGTCAGCCCGTACTGGCCGGCCACGAAAGTGAAGTAGATCAGGCACATCCACCAGACGCGCTTGTCGGCGAAGACTTCGCGCAGCGAATGGCGCTGCGCGCCGGCCTGCTTCTGGTCGGCCTCGATCTCGCGCGTCAGCAGCCGCTTTTCCTCGTCGCTGAGCCACTTGGCGCGGTCGATGCCGTTATCCAGGTACATGACGGTGACGATGCCGATGAGGATGGCCGGCAGCGCCTCGATCAGGAACATCCACTGCCAGCCCTGCAGGCCGTGCGCGCCGTGGAAGGCTTCCATGATCCAGCCCGACAGCGGATTGCCGAAGATGCCGGCCACGGGAATCGCGGACATGAACAGCGCGATGATCTTGGCGCGGCGCTGCGCCGGATACCAGTAGGTCAGGTACAGGATCACGCCCGGATAGAAGCCCGCCTCGGCCAGCCCCAACAGGAAGCGCAGCACGTAGAAGCCGGTGGGCGTCTCCACGAACATGAACAGGGCGGACAGGATGCCCCAGGTGATCATGATGCGCGCGATCCAGATGCGCGCGCCGATACGGTGCATGAGCAGATTGCTGGGCACCTCGAACAGGAAATAGCCCAGGAAGAACACGCCCGCCCCCAGGCCAAACACCGCTTCGCTGAAGCCCAGGTCCTGCGACATCTGCAGCTTGGCGAAGCCGACGTTGACGCGGTCCAGGTAGGCGATCACGTAGCAGAGCATCAGGAAAGGCACCAGGCGCCAGAACACCTTGGCGTAGGCGCGCGCGGTGGCGCGGGCATCGGGATCCTGCGGGGTGCTGCCGGCGGCCGTCTCCACGGCCATGTCCATCCGGGTCATCGTTGTCTCCAGGGTCTTGCGCCGCGCCGGTCCGCTTGCTCACGGCCGGCGGGCTTGGTGGTCGGGAAAAATCACCAGCGGGCGCCGAACGCGGCGCGCAGTTCCTCCAGCGCGGCGGCGTCCAGCGGCTCGGGACGCGGCTGGCTCATCAGCCACAGGCGCGCGGTTTCCTCGAGTTCTTCGAGCGCGTAGGCGGCATGCGCCACGGAGCGCTCCCAGACCACCGGCCCCAGCCGCTCGAACAGCGCGCCACGCACCTGGGCAGCCAGCGCCGCCACCTCGGCGGCGACCTGGGGATCACCGGGACGGCGATAAGCGATCAGCGGAATGCGCCCGACCTTCATGACCTGGTAGGGCGTGATCGGCGGCAGGACTTCGTCCGGACGCCAGACGCCAGCCAGCGTCAGCGCCACCAGATGGGTGGAATGCGTGTGCACGATGCCGCGCGCCTCGGGATTGGCGCGGTAGATGCCCTGGTGCAGCGCCAGGGTCTTGGAGGGCTTGGCGCCGGACACCCAGTTGCCGGCGGCATCGACCTTGGACAGCGCGGCGGGATCGAGCCGGCCCAGGCAGGCGTCGGTGGGCGTGATCAGCCAGCCGTCGTCCAGGCGCGCGCTGATGTTGCCGGCCGCGCCCACGGTATAGCCACGGTTGTACAGGCTGGCGCCGACGGTGCAGATTTCTTCGCGAATGCGGGATTCGGGGCGGGTGTCTTCGGTCATGGCCTTGCGCCGGGCAGACACCCGGCCGGCCGCCAACGCGGCCCGGACGAGGCGCCGCGACAGCGTGTCTCTTTGGGTTTAAGTTATCGGGTCATCATACAAATTTGAGAAAATGGGAGGAACCGGGAAAACCCGGATCCGGAAGGTTTGAATATCAAATCGAAGGCGGCATCGCGCTCGCGGCAACCGCCGGGCCGCTCGCCAACGCGCGCCGCCGGCCTGGCGCCGGCAGCCGGTTCAACCCGCCACGAAACCACGCCGCCGCGCCGCCGCCCGCACCAGCTCCGCCGGCATCATCGGCCCGGTCAGCGCGCGCGCCTGCGCCAGCGTGGCGGCGTCGGCCAGTTCGGGGCGGCCGCAGGCGTTGGGCGGCTCGGGCGCGTATTCCAGCACCAGCTCGATCAGCTTCGATGTCTCTTCGCCGCGCCAGTGCCGGATCATCGACAGGCCGAAGTCGATGCCGGCGGTGACGCCGCCGCCGCTGGCTCGGTTGCGATCGATGACGACGCGGGCCGCGTCGGGTATCGCGCCGAACTGGTCCAGGTAGTGACGCGCGGTCCAATGGCTGGCCGAACGGTAGCCACGCAGCAGTCCCGCCGCGCCCAGCAGCAGCGCGCCGGTGCAGACGCTGGTCACCCAGGCCGCGCCCTCGCCCGCCCGCGCGATGGCGTCCAGCAAGGCGTCGTCCTGCAGCGCCTCGAACGTCGGCAGCGCGCCGCCCGGCACCAGCAGCACGTCGGGCGCGGTGGAAAAGTCGGTAAAGTCATGCGTGGCGCGCAGCGTCAGCCCGGAATCGGTGAGCACGTCGCCCTTGGCGGACGCCACGAACTCGAACGCGACGTCCGGCATGGCGCCCCAGGCGGTGACAGGTCCCACCAGGTCCAGCGCCGTGAAACCCGGGTACATGAAACATACGATCTTCATTACAGCCTCGATAAAGTGTCTATGCGTTTTCGCCCTGTTTTTATAGTGTCGGCGCCCGCCGGCGACAACGCCGCGGCACAGGCAGATCCGGCCAAACGCAAGCCCGTTCGCGCCACCGCCTGGAGCGCGGCCTGATGCTCGCGCCGCGCAGCGTCGCCCTCGCCTTCGGCCCGGACGCGGCGGCGCTGGACCTGGCCGGCCCCATGGATGTGTTTTCGGCTGCCACCGCGATGCTCGGCGAAGGCGCTGGCTACCGCCTGCTGCTGGTGTCCCCGCAGGACGGGCCGGTGCGCCTGTCCAACGGATCACGCATGCTGCCCGACCTGCGCTGCGCGGACGCCAACGAACGCTACGACGTGGTGCTGGCGGCGGGTGGCCCCACGCCCGCGCACGACTCCGCCTTGAGCGGCTGGCTGCGGCGGGCCTGCCCACGCGCACGCGTGCATGGATCGATCTGCACCGGCGCCTTCGCGCTCGGCCACGCCGGGCTGCTGGACGGTCATACCGTCACCACGCATTGGGAATTCGCCGATGAGCTGGCGACCCGCTTTCCCGCCGCGCGGGTCGAGCCGGACCGCATCCATGTGCGCAGCGGCGCGCTGATCACCTCGGCCGGCGTAACCGCCGGCATCGACCTGGCCCTGGCGCTGGTGGCCGAGGACCATGGCGCGGAACTGGCGCTGCGCATCGCGCAGAAGCTGGTGGTGGTGGCCCAGCGGCAAGGCGGGCAATCGCAGTTCAGCCCCTACCTGAGCGCGCCACAGGATCCGGGCACGCCGATCGCGCGGGTACAGGCCCATGTGATGGAACACGCCGGCGACGACTACAGCGTGGCCAGGCTGGCCGCCATCGCCGGCATGAGCGCGCGCAGCTTCGCGCGCCATTTCACGCAGGCCGCCGGCATCACGCCGCGCGAATTCATCGAGCGCGCGCGCGTCGATGCCGCGCGCCGCCTGCTCGAAGGCAGCCGCCAGCCGCTCAAGGCCATCGCCTACGACTGCGGATTCGGCAACGCGGACAATATGCGGCGCGTGTTCCAGCGGCGGCTGCGCGTCTCGCCCGCCGACTACCGGGCGCGCTTCAACCGCAACGCCTGAAACGCGACAGCAGCGGGCATCAGGCGGACCTGACGCCCGCCTGCGCGTCGCTCCAGCCCGGCGCGGCCGCGCTGCTCTCCAGCAAGCGGTCGACGATGGCCAGGATCTGCGCCGCGGCCTGCTCGATATGCCGCTCCAGCGCCGCGCCGGCATCGTCCGCCCGCCCCTCGCGGCACAGCGCGATCAGCGCCATATGCTCATCGTGGGCCTGCTGACGAATGGGCGCGTTGACGATCTGGAAGCGGAAATAGCGTTCGGACTTTTCATGCAGCGCGCGGATCATGCCCAGCGCCGCCGGCCGCCGCGCCGCGCGGTACAGGTGTTCATGCAGCTGCCAGTTCAGCTGGCCCCACTGCCTGGGTTCGGCCGCGTCCATGCGCGCCACCACGTCCGAGGCCTGCGACAGATCGGTTTCTTCCAGCAGCGGAATCGCCTCGCGCAGGATCCAGGGTTCCAGCCGCAGCCGCAGCTCGAAGAACTCCTGCACTTCCGCGCGCGACAGCATCGTCACGAACGCGCCCCGGTGGGCGATGGTGTCGACCAGTCCCTCCGCGCTCAACAGGCGCAGCGCCTCGCGCACCGGGATGCGGCTGACGCCCAGCTCCTCGGCGAACAGTTCCTGGCGCAGCGGTTCGCCCGGCGGGATGTCGCCCGACAGGATGCGGTCCCGCAATACGTCGGCCACCAGTTCCGTCGTGGTCTTGCGCACGATGCGCTGAGGGTTGGCGTCGGACGGGGAAGAATGTCTGCTCACTGCGATAGCCTCTGCTGCAAGGGGCGGGCCAGCATGCCCTGGCCAGGCGACTTCGAACCGCAAGCCGCTTGCGGCGGACCTCGGCGGCACCCCAGGGTGGCGGCACGCCCGGAATGCGGACACTAGGGGAACCCCGCAGAGACAAGAACGCGCGGATCCCGCAAGCTAGTCGCAGAATTATATTGGATCCAAAATCCCTGTCCGTTTCCGATAACGGTTCCAGATGATCCCGTGGCAGCATTTGGCGGGGTGGCACAGGAGATTTCATCGAGTGCAGGCATGCCTCGCCTAATTGGATCCAATATAAAGTAACCACGATCCGTACCGAATTTCCGCCTGCTTTCTTCCCCATCGCCCAGGAGCGCACACATGGCCATCCAATGGAAAGGCGTTTTCCCCGCCGTCACCACCAAGCTGAAACCGGATTTCTCGCTGGACACCGACGCCATCCGCGCGGGGCTGGAACGCCTGATCGCCAATGGCGTCAGCGGCGTCGTGATGATGGGCATGGTGGGCGAGAACGCCCAGCTCGCGCCCGAGGAAAAGCTGACCGTGCTGCGCACCGCGCTGGAAACGGTGCGCGGCCGCGTGCCGGTCATCTCCGGGCTGGCGGAAACCAGCACGGCGCGCGCCGCCGCCTACGCCCGCGAAGCCGAGAAACTGGGCGTGGATGGCCTGATGGTGTTTCCCGGCCTGACCTATAAGTCCGACGCACGCGAGACGATCGCCTTCTACCGCAGCGTGGCGCAGGCCTCGCGCCTCGAGATCCTGCTCTACAACAACCCGCGCGGCTATGGCGTGGACCTGACGCCGGACGTGGTGGCCGAACTGCTGGAATCGCCCACCATCACCGCCATCAAGGAGGAGTCCTACGACACCACCCGCGTCACCGACCTGGTGTCGCGCTTCGGCGACCGCCTGGCCGTGGTCTGCGGCGTCGACGACCTGATCGTCGAAAGCGCGGCGCTGGGCGCGCGGGCCTGGGTGTCGGGCATGGCCAATGCCCTGCCCAGGGAATCAGTGCGACTCCTGGAACTGGCCGTGGCCGGCGACTTCGCGCAGGCGCGCAAGCTCTACGCCGCGCTGACGCCGCTCTTTCACCTGGATACCGTGGTCAAGCTGGTGCAGCACATCAAGCTGGCCGAGCACCTGATCACCGGCTCGGCCGAGACCGTGAAGCCGCCGCGCCTGGATCTGGCCGGCGAGGAGCGCGAGCGCACCATCGCCATCGTCAAGCGCACGCTGGAGGACCTGAAGGCGCTGGGCTGCTGAGGCCCGGCGCACCTACCCGAAGCCCCCGCCGGCGCAAGCCGGCCCGGGGGGGGGGGGGGGGGGGGGGGGGGGGGGGGGGGGG